>CANKNK010000021.1 GCA_947483455.1 Comamonadaceae bacterium
AATAGGCCAGACCCAGCGTGTCTTGTAAGTCGGCTAGCAAGTTGAGAATTTGGGCTTGAATGGACACGTCCAACGCCGATACCGGCTCGTCGGCTACCAGCAGCGCCGGGCTGAGCATTAGCGCGCGCGCAATAGCGATACGCTGGCGCTGGCCTCCCGAGAACATGTGCGGGTAGCGGTCAATGTGTTCGGGCCGCAAGCCCACCCGCTCTAGCATTTGTGCGGCGCGCGCGCGCTGGGCCTGCGGGCGCAAGTCGGTATTGATTTGCAAGGGGCCTTGCAGTATTTGGCCTATTCGCTGGCGCGGATTGAGTGAGGCATAGGGGTTTTGGAACACCATTTGCACGCGCTTGCGCAAAGCTGCCTGTTGCAGGGGTGATGCACCGGCTACTTGCATGCCGCCTAGCAACAGCTTGCCGCTAGCCGGGGGTTCGGCCAGCGCCACCATGCGCGCCAGCGTAGATTTGCCACAACCCGATTCGCCTACGACCGCCAATGTACGCCCCGCGTCTATACGAAAACTCAGGTTTTGCGCTGCGCGCAACATGGCCGGCGGGCGCAGTAGACCCTGGCCAATGCGGTAGTTCTGGCTCAGGCCATGGGCTTGCACCACGGCTGCGGAGCTGTCGAGCGTGGGCTTGGACATCATGGCGTGCTTGGTTCGAAAGTTTCGCCGGAGAAATGGCAGCGCACTTGTAAATGCAAGGCGCTGCGAATCGGTACTGGTGTTGTGCACGCGGGCTGCGCCCGGCTACAGCGTGGTGCAAATAAGCAGCCGGGCGGGCGATCCAGCATGCCCGGCACCATCCCGGCGATGGTGTGTAAGCGGGCCTCGCCGGCACTGCGCTCGGGCATGGCTTGCAGCAAGGCTTGGGTATAGGGGTGCTGCGGCGCGTCAAAAATGTGTTGGGCACTTTGCAGTTCCACCATTTGTCCTGCGTACATCACGGCTACGCGTTGCGCTACCTCGCCAACCACGCCCATGTTGTGGCTGATCAAGACCATGGCCATGCCATGCTCCTTCTGCAAAGTCGCTAACAAGTCAAGAATCTGCGCTTGCACCGTCACGTCCAAGGCGGTAGTAGGTTCGTCGGCAATCAATAGCTTAGGCTGGCAGGCGATGGCCATGGCAATCATCACGCGTTGGCTCATGCCGCCCGAGAGTTGGTGCGGGTAAGCACCCAGCCGCTTGGCCGGGTCTGCGATGCCCACTTGCTCCAGCAATTCGCAGGCGCGCATGCGCGCCTGCTTGCGCGTCAGCCCCTTGTGCAGGCGCAAGGTTTCGGTGATTTGAAATTCCACCGTAAAGCAGGGGTTCAGGCTGGTCATTGGGTCCTGAAAAATCATTGCAATGTCTTTGCCTACGATACTTCGGCGCGTGGACTCACTGGCCGCGAGGATGTCTTGCCCTCCAAAGCGCAGGTGCTGCGCGTGCACCCGTCCGGGAAAGGGAATCAGGCCCATTAAAGCCATCATGGAAACGCTTTTACCCGAGCCCGATTCGCCCACGATACCTAGCACTTCGCCGGGCTCTAATCGCAGACTGAGGTCGTCCACGGCCTGCAGTACCCCTTGATGGGAGGGGAAGTCCACATGGAGGCCGGCAATGTCGAGCAGGGGCATAGTGGGTGCGCGCTGTGAATGCAATTAGCGTTTGAGTTTGGGATCCAGGGCATCGCGCAAGCCGTCACCCAGCAAATTAAAGCCCAGCACCGTAATCAGAATGGCCAGGCCGGGAAAGGTGACGACCCACCAGGCGCGCAGTACAAATTCGCGCGCGTCGGCTAGCATCGTGCCCCATTCGGGCGAGGGCGGCTGTGCGCCCAAACCCAAAAAGCCCAGGGCCGCTGCGTCCAGAATTGCGGTCGACAAACCAAGCGATGCCTGCACAATCAAAGGCGCTGCGCAATTGGGCAGTATTTCTACGAGCATGAGGCGCAGGTGGCTCGCACCACTGAGGCGCGCTGCGGTGACGTAATCGCGTTGCCCTTGTGCGATGACCGCAGCGCGGGTAATCCGCACGTAATGGGGTAACACGACAATGGAAACGGCCAGCATGGCGTTCATCATGCCAGGCCCCAAAATGGCTACGATCACAATCGCCAGCAATAGACTAGGCAGGGTCAAAATCACGTCCATACAGCGCATAACAAACACGTCAAAAACGCCGCGCACATAGCCCGCAAGCAGCCCCAGTGCGGTGCCGCAAAGCACCGATAGGGCCACCACGGCCACGCCAATGAATAGCGATAAACGGGCCCCGTGCATGAGGCGGGAAAGTATGTCGCGGCCTATCGCGTCGGTGCCCAGCCAATGCGCGCTGCTGCCGCCGCTTTGCCAGGCGGGTGGCGACAGAAAAACTGTGTTGTCGGTCAGAATGGGTGAGTAGGGTGCTATCCAGGGTGCGAGCAATGCGACCAAGGTGATGCCTACGATGGTGAACAAGCCGGCGATCGCACCCCTGTTATGGCGCAGTGAGAGCCAAAATTCACGCGCGGGGCTTAAGGGGGCTGTGCTTGCGTCCATACGTTAGAGCGCGCGTATGCGAGGGTTAATCAAGCCGTAGCTCAGGTCCACCAACACGTTGACGCTCATTACGATCAATCCCAACAGCAGCATGCCGCCTTGCAAGACCGGGTAATCACGTCGCGCAATCGCTTCAATGAGCCATTTGCCAACACCGGGCCAGGAAAAAATGGTTTCAGTCAGGATGGCGCCCGTAAATAGCACGCCTATTTGCAGGCCGATAACGGTCACCACCGGCACCATGGCATTGCGCATGGCGTGTATACCCAGCACCCGAAACGCTGACAGGCCTTTGGCGCGCGCAGTGCGGATGTAGTCTTCGCCCATGACTTCGAGCATGGCCGAGCGCGTCATCCGAGCAACCACGGCCAGCGGATTAGTGCCCAATACGACGGTGGGCAAGATCAAGTGCGAAAGCGCTGACCGAAAGGCGCCGCCCTCTTCCGATAGGGCGCTGTCGATCAATAAAAAGCCGGTGCGTGGCTCGATAAAGTAGACCACCGCGATGCGCCCCGATACCGGCGTCCAACCTAGCTGCACTGAGAACAGCAGTATGAGCAGCAGGCCCCACCAAAAAATCGGCATGGAGTAGCCGGTGAGGGATACGCCCATCAATCCATGATCCAGCCAAGAGTTGCGCTTGACGGCTGCCAGCACACCGGCTGGAATACCAATGAGCAATGCAAATACCATTGCGCACAAAGCCAATTCCACCGTCGCGGGGAAAAGACTTAAAAATTCTTGCGCCACCGGGGTTTGCGTGATGATGGACTTACCCAAGTCACCGTGCAGTACTTTGCCGATGTAGATACCATACTGCGTTAGCAGGGGCTGATCCAAGCCGTATTCATGTAGCAGCTTGGCATGGCGGGCCGCATCGATACCGCGTTCACCGGCCAGGGTTTCAATTGGGTCGCCCGGCACCAGCCGGATGAGGAAAAACGCCAACAATGTCATGCCGAAAAAAGTCGGTAGGACCAGGGCAAGCCGACTGATTGCAAAACGCCACATAGGGTTTCAGTGTGGAGGGCTTTTGGACGGCGATGTACTCAGTGTCGCGCCATATTTGCAAGTCGCTTACTGATAATGGCATCGGCCTCTTGCATGATGCGATCGATTAAGGCTTTCACACTGGGAATGTCGTGAATCAGGCCTGCGACCATGCCGCAAGACCAGGCACCGGCGTCCATAGTGCCGTCTTGCATGATGCGCGGGTACACGCCTGCTACTTCGTCGATGATGTCTTCAAACTTGAGGGCGGCGCCCAGGTTTTTTTCTTTTTCTAGCAAGCGGTCCACAGCGGAGTTGCGCAGCACGCGTTCTGTATTGCGCAAAGGGCGCATGACCAGGCGGGTGTCCAGCTCGCTGGCGGCCACGATGGCGTCCTTCACGTTTTGATGCACTGGCGCCTCGGTGGTGGCAATAAAGCGCGTGCCCATATTGATACCTTCGGCCCCTAGCGCCAATGCTGCGACCAAGGAGCGGCCATCGGCCATACCGCCCGATGCCACAAAGGGTATGGTCAAAACTTCGGCGGCGCGCGGCAGCAAAATGAAGTTGGGCACATCGTCTTCGCCCGGATGCCCGCCGCACTCAAAACCGTCCACACTGACCGCATCACAGCCGATAGCCTCGGCTTTGAGCGCATGGCGTACCGAGGTGCATTTGTGGATCACTTTGACATCCGCCTCATGCAAAGCGGGCAACCATTTTTGCGGGTTGTTGCCCGCGGTTTCCACGACCTTCACACCGCCTTCGATGATGGCGCGGATATAGCCTGGGTAATCGGGCGAACTGACCGTGGGAAGGAAGGTGAGATTGACGCCAAAAGGCTTGTCCGTCATGTCGCGGCAGCGCCGGATTTCAACGGCCAGCGCTTCGGGGCTGCGCTGCGTCAAGCCGGTAATCACGCCCAGGCCACCTGCATTTGACACGGCGGCCGCGAGTTCGGCAAAGCCGACATAGTGCATGCCGCCTTGAATGATGGGGTGTTCGATGCCGAACATTTCGGTAATTTTCGTTTTCATGCGGGGACTCCTCTGGGTTTTCTAGTAAGCCGATGCCTTGGCTGCGCTGCATTATGAATCGGCCGCCTCCCATCGCTGTGTGCTGCACCAAAGGCACTGTCGTCTATGCATCAGCGCCAGTGGTATCTGGCAAATCGCTGTGGCACACTCAAAGTGGTTTGCAGGGAACGATGATGCCGTCGATAGCACGTGCACTAGATGATGGTTGAATTCAACGCGCTTTGCGCGATACGAGGCATACACGATGGGTACAACGGGCTTTCATGGCGCATGGTGGGTATGGCCGCTGGCATTGGTTTTATACGGTGTTTTTCGGGCCTGGTATGACAACTGGCGCGGCCCTTTGCGCACTGCCGAAATAGATGCATTGATAGCCCGTGCCGAGCAAGCCCCAGGTGCGCGGCATACGGATATGCAAGTACTGCGCCGCTTCATGGAAACGGATGATGGCAAAGAATTTGTCATGTGCAATTTGGTTCGCCTGTTTCCGCACGAGGTGGCACATCCAGTGACTGGGAAAATGCACAGTGCGCGCAACATGGTGCAAATGTATTTCAGCGGCTTTGTGCCAACGCTGATTCGTTCTGGCGGCCATCCCATGATGATGATGCGCCAGGCCGGCGGTTACGTGGACGCCTGGAACACGCCGCCCGATCCGGGCTGGTCGATTTTCGGGATGGTGCGCTACCGCAGCAGGCGTGACATGATGCTCTTGGCCACCGACCAGCGTTTTTTTGATGTGCATCCGCTCAAGATCGCTGCCATCGCGCAGACATTTTCGGTTCCGACCCAGCATGTGTTTGGCATGGCGATCCGTCCGCGCACCGGCGTCGCCTTGATCCTGGTGCTCGCTGCGGCGCTGACCCACCTGGTTTCCCTCTTGGCTTAGCGACGTCTTTAGGCGGCCTGATGCAGTATTTTTGCGCTTAAATTCAGGCGCTGATCGGGCGCACCGCCCCTAGCGACCGGTCAATGAGGTGTTTTCGCGCCCTAGATGTTGCTAATTTGCAACATGCCACGCCACCTGCCCCGACTCTTCAAACCCACCCTTGCGCACGCCCTTGCGGGCAATCGGCTCGGTACCGAGCGCGGCTACCCATGCTGGCTCGAAAAATGCTTATTTCCATGGATTGCGCGGACCAGCTGATTGTTCCGCTGCAAAGCGATTCCTCCCTGTGATTTAGCCGACACCGAAAGTGGTTTGATGACACCGCACTGCCCGCAAACCGACGATTTTTCCCGCCAAATCCTGCGGGCCGGGGCGGTTTTGTCTGCTTTTCGTCATCGGGGTACCGCTCAATGAGCGCCCAAGGGCTGTTTTTCCACACGGGAGTGCAATGCCTGACGGCGATTGCGCAGCACCACGGGCTTCAGGTCAATCCCGAGCGCCTGATTGCCGACTATGCCTTGGGAACAGAAGAGCCGACGACCCTTGTGATGCTTCGCATGGCGACCGATATCGGCCTCAAAGCCAAGATCGAGGCGCTGTCCTGGGACGGCTTGCGCGTGCAGGATGGCGTTTTCCCCTTTATCGCCTACACCCGTTCGGGTGGCATGGTGATCGTGGTGGGCATCAGCCGGCAAGCTTCTGGGGCGGACCAAGTTGCCATTCTCGACCCTGCCAGCGCGCAAGCAGCCGTCCAGTTGCTGCAAGAGTCTAGTTTTGCAGCCCTGTGGAGCGGGGAAGTCATTTTGCTCAAACGCGAGCACTCGCTGACTGACCCTGAGCAGAAATTCGGGTTTTCATGGTTTATTCCTGAGATTTGGAAGCAGAAGGAAGCTTTTAGGGACATTTTCATTGCAGCGGCCGTCATGCAACTGCTGGCCATGGCCTCACCCATCTTCTTCCAGTTGGTGATCGACAAAGTGCTGACCCACCAGAGCGAGACTACCCTGTGGGTGTTGGCGGTAGGCATCGTGATTGCCATTGCTTTTGACTCTATTTTTGGCTATTTGCGCCAAATGCTGACCCTGGCAGCCAGCAACAAGATCGATATGCGCCTGACACGGCGCACCTTTGCGCACCTGCTGTCCCTGCCTATCGATTATTTTGAAACCACTTCTGCGGGCGTGGTGACACGGCACATGCAGCAGCTGGAAAAAATCCGCAGCTTTCTCACCGGACGCTTGTTTTTTACCGGTCTGGATATTATTTCCCTGCTGATTTTCCTGCCGATTTTGTTTTCTTACTCGGTGCAACTGGCGCTCATCGTGCTGATGTTCACCCTGATTATTGGCGCGGTCATCGGCGCCATGGTGCCTACTTACCAGCGACGTCTCAATGCCTTGTACACCGCGGAGGGTCAACGCCAGTCTATGTTGGTGGAAACCATCCATGGCATCCGCACCGTCAAAGCCCTGGCGATTGAGCCGAGTCTGCGCCGTGTGTGGGACCAGCGCTCGGCCGAGGCCATCACCATGCACTTCCGAGTGGGGCGGGTGTCCCAAACCGGCAATGCGATCACCGACTTTCTGGGCAAACTGCTGCCGGTGGTCATTATTGTGATCGGCGCCCAGCATGTTTTTGACCAAACGCTCAGCGTAGGCGCGCTGATTGCGTTCCAGATGATTTCGGGCCGCGTGTCCCAGCCGCTGATTGCCATGGTGGGCCTGGTCAATGAATACCAGGAAACAGTTTTATCGGTGCGTATGCTCGGCGAGGTGATGAACCGCCAGCCCGAGGGGCGTAGCGCCGCGGGCGGTTTGCGTCCCCAACTAGAGGGCGAAATCCGCTTTGAGCAAGTGAGTTTTCGCTACCCCGGCGCGACCAATATGGCGCTGAACCGGGCCACTTTCACGATTCCCACCGGTGCAGTGGTGGGTATTGTGGGGCGTAGCGGATCGGGCAAAACCACTTTGACCAAGCTAATCCAGGGTTTGTATCCCTTGCAAGAAGGTGTAGTGCGCTTTGACGGCGTGGATGCCCGCGAAATTGAGCTATCGCATTTGCGCCGCCAGATTGGTGTGGTCTTGCAGGAAAACTTTTTGTTCCGGGGCACGGTGCGCGAAAACCTGATGATCGCCAAGGCCGACGCTTCTTTCGAGGAAATCGTCGCTGCCGCCCAGGCCGCCGGTGCCGATGAGTTCATTGAGCGCATGCCCCAGGGCTACGACACCATGTTGGAGGAAAACGCCTCTAATTTGTCGGGCGGGCAAAAACAGCGTCTCTCCATTGCCCGGTCTTTGCTGACGCGGCCCCGCATTCTGGTCCTGGACGAGGCGGCCAGTGCATTGGACCCAGAAAGCGAGAGCATTTTTATCAATAACCTGTCCAGGATCGCGGTCGGTCGAACCGTGATCATGATTTCCCACAGGCTATCCACCCTTGTCAACGCCCACACGATATTGGTGATGCAAAACGGGCAACTCATGGACAGCGGGCGCCACGGTGAATTGCTTACGCGCTGCGAAACCTACCAAACCCTATGGAACCAGCAGACCAGTCACATCTAAAGCCCAAGCTTGTGAAAGCCAAGGACGCGACGGCGGTGGAGTTTCTCCCCGACGCCGATGCGATCGAGCGCACACCGCTGCCCTGGGTCTTGCGTGCCACCACCCATGTTTTGGCCCTGACCTTCTTTGCCTTTATTGTCTGGGCGACTTTTTCCGAAGTGGAGCGCATCGTGGTGGCGCAGGGGCGGCTGGTGAACCCCTTGCCCAACATCGTGGTCCAACCGCTGGAAACGTCCATCATCCAAAAAATCCACGTTCGAGTCGGCCAGATTGTCAAAAAAGGCGAAATTCTGGCGACCTTGGACCCGACGTTTGCCCAAGCCGATGAGGCGCAGCTGCGCACCCGCTTGCAGAGCTTGGACACCCAGACGCGCGGCTTAAATGCCGAATTGTTGCCCCCTGTAACGCCATCCAAGGCTCGGGCCAATGACAAAACCAAGGGCAAACCCAAGGAAAAAGAGCCGGAAAAAGATACCGATGCCAACTTGCAGGCTCAACTCTCCGCCGAACGCCAGGCCAATTACTCTGCGCAGCTCAACCGGTTGGAGCAAAACATTGCACGGGTCAAAGCCACTATGGACACCAACCGGCGTGACCAGCAGGTGATGGCCCAGCGCATGAAGTCGCTTGTGGAGCTGGAAGCTATGCAGGAAACCCTGATGGCGCAAAACTTTGGCGCGCGGATGCAGCTTTTGGAAGCGCGTGACCGGCGCCTGGCTGCTGAGCGCGAGATGGAAATGGCGCGTAGCAAGGAAATTGAGCTAAAAAGCGAGTTGTCAACACTTGAAGCTGAAAAGATCGCATTTATGCGCAGTTGGCGACAAAAGACGATGGAAGAATTGCTGAATACGGCACGCGACCGCGACGGCATCAAAGAGCAATTGCAAAAAGCCGATAAGCGCAAGCAGCTGGTATCACTGGTCTCGCCAGTCGATGCCGTGGTCTTGGACATGGCTAAATTGTCCGAAGGTTCGGTGGTGCAGGGCGCCGAACAGATGTTCACCCTGGTCCCGCTGGGCGCAGAATTAGAAGCCGAAGTGCGGATTGACTCGATGGATATTGGCTACATCAAAACCGGCGACTCCACGCACCTCAAACTTGACGCTTTCCCGTTTCAAAAGCACGGCGCATTAGAGGGCCGCATCAGGACGATCAGCGAAGACGCCTTCCGGCGGGATGCGGCAGGTAATTCGGGAGGCTTGGACGCCTATTACCTCAGCCGGATTAGTTTTACCGGTTCCGCATTGCGAAATATGAATGAAAAAATGCGTTTATTACCTGGCATGACCTTATCAGCCGAGATTGTGGTGGGTAAGCGCTCGGTTATGTCTTACCTATTGTGGCCGCTGACCAAAGCCATGAATGAATCTATTCGCGAGCCCTAAAACTTAATTAACCCGGAATATTCGCCAGCCGTTTTCCATTTTACGAATACTGAACTTCCAGCCTAAATCATGTCGCTTGATGTAGTTAATCGCAGAAACCCTGGCACTTTGGGCCAGCCTGAAATCATCGATGAGTATGGAATCACCCACGCCCATGCGATTAAAGGGGTATCGGCGCAGCGGCGGCATTTCTATGCCCGATTCGGGGGAATCGATAGTAAAGGTCGGGTTCAGCATGGCAGGTCTCCGGCAGTGGCTTCCTACCTATATCGGCGCCATGGGCGATTTCTTGAGGGGCGATTTTGTTTTTTGGGTTGCCGCATATTGGCGGGACTATTTACCCTTATTACCGCAAATTTGCACGCATTACACCTGATTTCATCGTATTTAATAATTGAATTTGTGAAAAATGTGATAATACGCGTGCGTCTAACAGTGCAGTTTCATTGTGCTGTTTCAAGATTTAAGGATTTATGCCGATTTACAAGATGGACTATGCGCCTCCTATTGCCGCCTGAATTTGCGCGCGGTGTATCGGCGTTTTTATTGACGGGATTGGTGCGTGGCACTTAGCGCAGACTACTTGTTAGGACTTAGTGCCTCTGGACTGGCGGGGGTAAGTGCGACTGATATTTCCACCTTAACAGCAGCTCAGATCCCGCTGATTCAGGATAGTTCCTTCGCTGGCTTGGGCACTGGACAGGTAAAAGCCTTATCTGCCAGCGCAGTCAGGGCGCTGACGGGCGACCAACTTGCCGCAATGTCGCCGACGACCTTGCAATCCCTTCCGGTTGAGAATTTCGTCCTGTTGTCGGCCACGCAATTAGCGGCCATGACCACCCCGCAGGTGGGGGCCTTGGGGCTGGCGCAAGTGCAGTCCCTCACAGCTACAACGATCAAGAGCCTGATCCCGGATCAGATAGCTGCGCTACAGACGGCAAAACTGGCTGGCATTGCACCGACGGTAATTAACGGGCTTTTACTCGATCAATTTCAAGCGCTTACGACAAATCAAATTGTTGCGCTGACCACGGCACAGGTTCAAGGGTTTAACAAGGCCAATGTGTTGGCGCTCACCCTGGACCAACTCGGTGCGTTTCAAACGGCGGATGCGGCGTCCTTAAGTGTCGCGAGTATCGCGACCTTGTCAGCCGATCAACTTGGTGCCCTTACAACTTCAGCTTGGCGGGCTTTGACAACCGACCAATACGCAGGATTAACCACCACCAATATTGTGGGCCTCACGAGCGCCCAGGTTACCGCGACAGATACCGCGCACTTAGGGGTGTTGACGGTAGCAAACCTTCGTGCCCTAACCGGTGAACAAATACTGTCATTAACCACCGCCCAGGTAGTTGCGCTCAATACAAGTCAATTCTCCGGCCTATCGTCGACCAACCTGGGGGCTATGGGAACGTCGCAAATCCGCGCAATTGAAACCGGTGACCTTGCGGTTATCAGTACGTCGGGCGTGCGGATTTTGTCGGCAGATCAATTACTTGCACTTACAACTGCCCAGTTTGTCGCAATTCAAGGTTCGCAGCTGGTGAGTATGGGCAACGATCAGATTGGCGCGTTGAGTACGTCACAGATTAGCGCTTTAAGCACCGCGCAAGCGATAACGCTTTCGACAGCAAACACCGCCTCGCTGGGAACCACCCAGATCTCAGCCTTGGGGGTAGGCGCATTCGCTGCACTGCAGACGGCGAATATTCGTACGCTTTCTGCAGCGCAAATGGCTTCATTCACTACGAATCAAGTCCTGGCATTGACCAGCATACAAGTTCAGGCACTGCGGTCTGAAGCCTTGTACGTGTTGAGTACGGCGCAGATTATTGCAATCACCACCGGCAACATCGCCGCCTTAAGAACTGCACAACTCACCTCATTGGTGAGCGCGCAAATCAACGCGCTCTCCACTGCAGATATTCAATCGTTAGCTACCGAAAATGTCAAGGCGCTATACACGTCACAAATCATTGCCTTAAGCACGGGACAGGTCGCCGCATGGACGACGGCGCAAGTGCAAACACTGAGTACCGCGCAGACAGTCGCATTGAAGACTGCGCAGGTAGCAGCCCTAGAGGTAACGGACCTTCTGGCTTTTAATACTGCGCAGCTTAGCAATTTGGGTGGCGCACAAGTTGCGGCCTGGACGACCGAGCAGTTGGCTTCGCTCAGCACTTCTCAGATTGCGTCCCTCACGTCGACGCAATCTACATCGCTGTTAACTGGCCAAGTTGCGGTGCTCACAAGTGCGCAGTCTGCCGCCTTGACCACCGCAAGCGCCGTAGCGCTGACAACTCGACAATTA
>CANKNK010000022.1 GCA_947483455.1 Comamonadaceae bacterium
CCCAAGCGGTTGGGGAAGTTGCGGGTGCTGGTGGACACCACCGTGGCGCCTTCGCGCACCTGGGCCTGGTTGCCCATGCACAGGCTGCAGCCAGGCATTTCGGTGCGGGCACCGGCGGCGCCGAAGTTGGCGTAGTGACCTTCTTTGATCAGCTCGCTCTCGTCCATCTTGGTCGGTGGGGCCACCCACAGCTTGACCGGGATGTCGCGTGTCCCGCCCAACAACTTGGCCGCTGCACGGAAGTGGCCGATGTTGGTCATGCACGAGCCGATGAAGGCTTCGTCGATCTTGGTGCCAGCGACTTCAGACAAGAACTTGGCGTCGTCCGGGTCGTTGGGGCAGCACAAAATCGGCTCTTTGATCTCGTTCATGTCGATCTCGATGACGTGCGCGTATTCGGCGTCCTTGTCGGCTTCGAGCAGCTTGGGCGCGGCCAACCAGGCTTCGACCTTTTCGATGCGGCGCGCCAGGGTGCGGGCGTCGGCATAACCGTCAGCGATCATGTTTTTCATGAGTACCACGTTGGACTTGAGGTATTCCTCGACCGGCTCAATGCCCAGCTTGATCGTGCAACCAGCGGCCGAGCGCTCGGCAGACGCGTCGGACAACTCAAACGCTTGCTCGACCTTGAGCTTGGGCAGGCCTTCGATTTCCAAAATGCGGCCCGAGAACTCGTTGATCTTGCCGGACTTGGCCACGGTCAACAGGCCTTGCTTGATGCCGTACAGCGGAATGGCATGCACCAAATCGCGCAATGTCACGCCGGGCTGCATCTCGCCTTTGAAACGCACCAAAACGGATTCAGGCATGTCCAAAGGCATCACGCCTGTGGCCGCGCCAAACGCCACTAGACCAGAGCCAGCGGGGAAAGAAATACCGATCGGGAAACGGGTGTGCGAGTCGCCACCGGTGCCCACGGTGTCGGGCAACAACAAACGGTTGAGCCAGCTGTGGATCACACCGTCGCCGGGACGCAGGGACACGCCGCCGCGGTTGCTGATGAAAGCAGGCAGTTCACGGTGGGTTTTGACGTCCACCGACTTGGGGTAAGCCGCGGTGTGGCAGAACGATTGCATGACCATGTCAGCCGAGAAGCCCAAGCAAGCCAGGTCTTTCAACTCGTCGCGGGTCATAGGGCCTGTGGTGTCTTGTGAACCCACGGTGGTCATCTTAGGTTCGCAGTAGGTGCCCGGGCGAACGCCTTGGCCTTCTGGCAAACCGACCGCACGACCGACCATCTTTTGAGCCAACGTGAAACCCGCTTTGGTCGAAGCAGGCACTGTGGGCAGGCGGAACACGGTCGATGCAGGCAAGCCCAAGAATTCACGCGCCTTGGCGGTCAGGCTGCGGCCGATGATCAGGTTGATACGGCCACCGGCACGCACTTCGTCAAACAGCACATCGCTCTTGAGGTGGAAGGTGGTGACGACTTCTTGACCATTGGGGCCGTTCTTCACGATCTTGCCTTCGTAGGGCAAGACGTCGACCACGTCGCCCATATTGAGCGCGGTCACGTCCACTTCGATCGGCAAAGCGCCCGAGTCTTCTTGGGTGTTGAAGAAGATGGGGGCAATCTTGCCGCCCAAGGTCACACCACCGAAACGTTTGTTCGGCACAAACGGAATGTCTTCGCCAAAGCCCCAGACGATGCTGTTGGTGGCTGATTTGCGTGAGGAACCTGTGCCGACCACGTCGCCGACATATGACACCAAGTTGCCTTTTTTCTTCAGTTCTTCGATCATGGCCATGGGGCCGCGTTTGCCGTCTTCTTCGGGCTTGAAGGGGGCGCCTTCGCGGGTGTTCTTCAGCATGGCCAGGTAGTGCAAGGGAATGTCAGGCCGGCTCCAGGCATCGGGCGCAGGTGACAGATCATCGGTGTTGGTTTCACCGGGCACCTTGAAGACGGTGATGGTGATTTTCTTCTCGACTTCAGGACGCGAAGTGAACCACTCAGCCTCAGACCAGCTTTGAATCACGGCCTTGGCGTGCGCATTACCCGCTTTGGCTTTTTCCGCAACATCGTTGAAGAAGTCGAACATCAGCAAGGTTTTCTTCAAAGCTTGTGCGGCCACAGGAGCCACTTCAGCGTCGTCGAGCAACTCGATCAGCGGGTGCACGTTGTAGCCGCCCACCATGGTGCCTAAGAGCTCAGTGGCTTTGCGCTTAGAAATCAAGCCGACTTGGAGTTCGCCGTGGGCCACTGCAGCGAGAAACGAGGCTTTCACTTTGGCCGCATCGTCCACGCCCGGCGGCACGCGGTGCGTGAGCATGTCCATCAGGTAATGCGCATCGGCTGCGTTAGGGGCTTTAATCAGCTCGATCAACTCGGCGGTCTGCTTGGCATCCAGCGGCAAGGGGGGAATGCCCAGTGCGGCGCGTTCGGCAACATGGCTTCGGTATGCGTCTAACATGTAAATTACTCCTTCTTGAATCAAACAAAATAATGGCGCACCGGCAACGGCAAAGCCTGTGCGGTGCGGTGGGCGCGTTCGAGCACCTGCCAAAAATAACGGTAGCTGGCGCGGTCGTGTAAGCGGCCATCGACGGCGATGGGGGCCCAATCCTGCTGCGCAGCAGCGTGGACTATGGCAGCGGCCTGCTCGACCTCGTCGTCGGTGGGGGCAAAACCGCGCAAGATGGGGCGTATCTGGTCCGGGTGAATACTCCACATGCGCATGAAACCAAAGGCTTGCGCCGCCTGACGCGCCGCTGCTTCTATCGCCACGGTGTCGCGCAACTCGGTGACCACGCAATGCGAAGGCACTTTGCCATGCGCATGGCAGGCGCTGGCAATTTCCATTTTGGCGCGCAACACCAATGGGTGGTGAAACTGGTCCAATGCTGCGCCCGGCCCGCCCAGCGCCATGGCCGAGGCCGGGATGGCGCCACCATGGGCGGAGACAAAATCCATCAATCCAAAACTGATGGATTGCACGCGCGGGTGTGCGGCGATATCGAACACCTGGTGCACTGCAGCAGGCGACTCGATCAACACATGGACCGGCAAGCGAATGGCCTCGGCCTGTGAATCGATATGAGCCAGAGCCTGATCCACCTGCGCACGAGACTCCACTTTGGGCAGCATGACAAAGGCCAATTGCGCGGCAGCGCCGCCCACGATAGTTTGCACATCTAAAGCAAAGGCAGCGTGGTCAACCGGGTGCAGCCGCACGCCGATACGCACCTTTGGGCCATGGTCTGCGTCCGCACTTTGAAACTCGTGCAACAAATCCGTCACCGTTCGAGCTTGTTCCAACTCGGCGCCAGTGGCCGCGCCGTCTTCGCAGTCTAGCGTCACGTCAAACAGGCAAGCGCCCATCTCGTGTGTGAGTTGGGCTTGCAATTGCAAACTCTTGCGCATACGCGCAGGCGCCCCGCTGTAGTGGTCGCACACCGGCAAGGCCTGCATGCCGGCCTGTGGACCTAAGAGGATGTGGCGGGGGTGGGACATCGTCCATGCACGCGGCTGGACGCACCATAAGGGGCGTACCAGCGCGTAGCTGGCTTACAGCAAATGGGCTACGCCGGCTTGCTCGTCCTGCAATTCTTTGAGCGTTTTGTTGATGCACTCTTGGCTGAAGGCATCCACCGGCAGGTCTTGCACCACTGTGTACTCGCCGCCTTCACAGGTCACTGCAAAACCAAACATAGTGTCTTTGGGAATGCCGTATTGGCCATCAGAAGGAATGCCCATAGTCACCCATTTACCATTCGTGCCCAGCGCCCAATCACGCATGTGGTCGATGGCGGCATTGGCGGCTGAGGCGGCAGAAGACACACCGCGTGCGGCGATGATGGCTGCGCCGCGCTTGCCCACGGTAGGCAAAAAGGTGTTGGCATTCCAGTCATGGTCATTGATCATGTCCTTGACACTCTGGCCAGCCACTTTGGCAAAACGGTAGTCGGCGTACATCGTGGGCGAATGGTTACCCCAGACCACCATGTTGTCGATATCGGCCACGGCTTTGCCGGTTTTGGCTGCCAACTGGCTGAGCGCACGGTTGTGGTCCAGACGCAGCATGGCGGTGAAGTTTTTGCGCGGCAAGTCGGGGGCGCTTTTCATGGCAATGTAGGCATTGGTATTGGCCGGGTTACCCACTACCAGTACGCGCACATCGCGGCTTGCCACGGCATTGAGCGCTTTGCCTTGTGCAGTAAAGATTTCGGCATTGACGGCCAGTAACTCTGCGCGCTCCATACCGGGGCCGCGCGGACGCGAACCGATCAACAGTGCGTAATCCACATCTTTAAAAGCCGTCATGGGGTCGCTATGCGCCTCCATACCGGCGAGCAGCGGGAAGGCGCAATCTTCCAGTTCCATCATCACGCCCTGCAGGGCTTGTTGGGCTTTTTCCATGGGGACTTCCAGCAGGCTGAGCACCACAGGCTGGTCTTTGCCCAGCATTTCGCCCGAGGCAATGCGAAACAAAACGGCGTATCCAATTTGGCCTGCGGCACCAGTGACTGCGACGCGAACGGGCTTCTTGCTCATAAAAACTCCAGAAAGTGGTGAAAAAGCGGCGGGGCGAGTACTTTTTGCTCGCTTTGGGCACGAGCAAGCGCGTGCGACAACGGCTAGGAGTTTACCCTGATTGACCATGGGGGTCAAGATGTCTTATGTCTTATATAAGATATGATTGCGCTCGGCAGCAGTCGCCCCGCCTGCACCCCGTTTGAACCACTTCCATGCACATGGCCCGCACTTCTAGCAACGACCCGCCCGCAGGGCAATCGCTCACCGACGTACTGGCCGGGCCGGCTTTGACACCGGGGACGGGCACGCCTGCGTTTAGCCCGCTGTACCAGCAAATTAAAGGCTTGCTGCTGCAAAGCCTGCAATCGGGCGAGTGGAAATCGGGCGCAGCCATTCCCAGTGAACTGGACCTTGCTGCGCGCTACCGCGTGAGCCAAGGGACGGTGCGCAAGGCGATTGACGAGCTGGCCGTGGAAAACCTGCTGGTGAGGCGCCAAGGCAAAGGCACTTTTGTTGCCACCCATTCGGAACAACAAGTGCAGTACCGTTTTTTGAACCTGGTACCGGAAAGCGGCGATCGGGCTAGCGAAGGGCCAGCACAGCGCACCATCATCGACTGCAAGCGGCTGCGTGCCAGCGCCGACGTAGCGCGTGGCCTGACGATCCGTTCGGGCGACGCCGTGCTCCAGGTGCGCCGGGTGCTGGCTTTTGGCGGCGTCGCCACGATTTTGGAAGACCTGTGGCTGCCCGCTGGCCCCTTCAAAGGTCTGACCGCTGAGCGCTTGCGCAGCTACGACGGCCCCATGTATGCCTTGTTTGAAGCCGAATTCGGCGTGCGTATGGTGCGTGCCGAAGAAAAAATCCGCGCCGTGTTACCCGATGAACAGCAATGCAGCTTGCTGGCTGTCCCTACCGGGACACCGCTACTCAGTGTGGAGCGGCTGGCCTACACCTACAAGGACACGCCCATGGAGCTGCGCCATGGCCTTTACCTCACGGACAAGCACTTTTACCGCAATGAACTGCACTGAAATAAATGCCCTCGATGCCGCAGCCTGCAAGCACACTGTCAGATTGGTGCAGTGCAATAGAATTTGTCAGCGCTGAAGTCCTACCCTGCAATTTCGTGCCCCGCTTTACCCCAGGAACCACCATCCATGTCTGCGCCAGCCCCTTCTGAACGCCCCCCCCGGCCTGAATTTCGCAACATCCATGCGATCAGGGATTTGCCCAGCTATCGCCTGCCGCTGGCAGGCATCGTGTCCATCCTGCACCGTATCAGCGGCGCGCTGATGTTTTTGCTGATGCCCTTCATCATCTGGATGTTTGACACCTCGATTTCCTCTGAAATTTCATTTGCGCGCTTCAAAAGTGTTTTTAACCAGGGCGCGGGCCCTTTGCCCGCTTGGTTCGTTAAATTGGTGGTCTTGGCGCTGATTTGGGCATTTTTGCACCACCTGATTGCCGGTATTCGCCATTTGTGGATGGATATGCGCCATGCGGTAAGTAAAGAGTTTGGTAAGTCTTCGGCCATCTGGACGCTGACGCTGAGCATGGGTTTGACGCTTGCTTTGGGCGCCAAACTGTTCGGTCTGTACTAAACGTTAGCAGCGACTGATAAGGGAATCACTTTATGGCAGTAAATTTCGGATCCAGACGCATCGTCACCGGTGCGCACTATGGCCTGCGCGACTGGCTGGCCCAGCGGGTCACCGCTTTGCTGATGGCGCTCTTTACCTTGCTGATCGTATTGCGACTGGTTTTTTCGCGCGGCCCGGTGGGCTATGAGCTCTGGGCCGGCATTTTTTCCGCCCAGTGGATGAAGACCCTGACCTTCACCGTCATCCTGGCCTTGCTGTACCACGCTTGGGTCGGTATGCGTGATATCTGGATGGACTACATCAAACCGGTCGGCCTGCGCCTGGCATTGCAAGTGTTTTCTATCGTCTGGTTGGTCGGCTGTGCCGGTTGGGCTATCCAGGTGCTGTGGCGCGTCTGAAGTCCAATTATTGAGAAGTTAATTCATGTCCTATACAGTTTCCAAACGTAAATTTGACGTCGTCATCGTTGGCGCCGGTGGCTCGGGCATGCGCGCCTCCTTGCAACTGGCGCGCGCCGGGCTGAATGTCGCCGTGCTTTCCAAAGTATTTCCCACGCGATCGCATACGGTGGCTGCGCAGGGGGGCATTGGCGCTTCCTTGGGCAATATGAACGAGGACAACTGGCACTACCATTTTTACGATACCGTCAAAGGTTCTGACTGGTTGGGCGACCAGGACGCCATCGAGTTCATGTGCCGCGAGGCGCCTAAAGTGGTTTACGACCTAGAGCACATGGGCATGCCTTTTGACCGCAATGCAGACGGCACCATTTACCAACGGCCATTCGGTGGGCATACCGCCAACTACGGCGAAAAAGCGGTTGAGCGCGCCTGCGCTGCCGCCGACCGAACCGGCCACGCCATGCTGCACACGCTGTACCAGCAAAACCTGAAGGCCCGCACCAGCTTTTTTGTCGAATGGCTGGCCATGGATCTGGTGCGCGATGCCGAAGGCGCCGTGGTCGGCGTGACGGCGCTGGAAATGGAAACCGGTGATGTACACATTCTGCAAGCCAAAACCACCTTGCTGGCCACTGGCGGCGCGGGACGGATATTTGCCGCATCGACCAATGCCTTCATCAACACGGGCGACGGCCTGGGCATGGCGGCACGCGCAGGCCTGCCGTTGGAAGACATGGAATTCTGGCAATTCCACCCCACCGGCGTAGCAGGTGCGGGTGTGCTGCTGACCGAAGGCTGTCGTGGCGAGGGCGCCATCTTGCGCAATGTCCATGGCGAACGCTTTATGGAGCGCTACGCCCCGCATTACAAAGACCTGGCCCCCCGCGACTATGTGTCGCGCTGCATGGACCAAGAAATCAAAGAAGGTCGTGGCTGCGGTCCTAACAAGGATTACATCAACCTGGACATGACCCATCTAGGCGCCGAGACCATCTTGAAGCGCCTTCCCTCGGTGCTGGAGATCGGGCACAACTTTGCCAATGTGGACATCACGCGCGAGCCAATTCCGGTGGTGCCGACCATCCACTACCAAATGGGCGGCATCCCCACCAATATCCATGGGCAGGTGGTCGTGCAGGACGCCCACAACCATAGCCAGCCAGTACCGGGCTTGTATGCGGTGGGCGAATGCTCGTGTGTGAGCGTACATGGCGCCAATCGCCTGGGTACCAATTCCTTGCTGGACCTGCTGGTCTTTGGCCGGGCGGCCGGCAACCATATTGTGGCTACCAACAAAGAAAGCGTGGAGCACAAGGCCTTGCCTGCCGATGCGGCCGACCTGACGCTCGCGCGCCTGAACCGCCTGGACACCGCTGCGGGCGGCGAGTATGCGCAAGACGTTGCCAACAGCCTACGCGCCACCATGCAACAGCATGCCGGCGTGTTCCGCACGCAGGCCAGCATGGACGAAGGTGTGGCTAAAGTGGCTGCGCTGCGCGAACGCACACAAGCGATTGGCCTCAAAGACAAATCGCGCATTTTCAACACCGCACGCATCGAAGCGCTGGAGGTTGAAAACCTGATCGAAGCAGCGCAAGCCACTATGGTGTCGGCCGCTGCCCGCCATGAAAGCAGGGGCGCGCATACCGTCAACGACTATGGCGACACGCCCGAGCACCCCAACGGCCGCAACGACACCGACTGGCACAAGCATTCACTGTGGCACAGCGCCAACAACAGCCTGAGCTACAAGCCGGTGCAGATGAAGCCGCTGACGGTTGAGAGCATCCCCTTGCGAACCCGCACGTTCTAAACGCGATAAGGCCGCCCAAGTATGTCAAAACATAAATTTTCCATTTACCGCTACGACCCGGACAAAGACGCCAAGCCCTACATGCAGGACATTGACGTGGAACTCGATGGCACCGAGCGCATGTTGCTCGATGCACTGATGAAGCTCAAGGCGGTGGACCCCTCCATCTCTTTCCGCCGTTCTTGCCGAGAAGGGGTTTGCGGATCGGATGCCATGAATATCAACGGTAAAAATGGGCTGGCTTGTTTGACCAATATGCGCACCCTGCCCGGCACGATTGTGCTCAAGCCCCTGCCCGGTCTGCCGGTGATTCGGGACCTGATCGTGGACATGACGCAGTTCTTCAAGCAATACAACTCGATCAAACCCTACCTCATCAATGAGGACATGCCGCCTGAAAAAGAGCGCCTGCAAAGTCCTCAGGAGCGTGAAGAACTGAACGGCTTGTACGAGTGCATTTTGTGCGCCAGTTGCTCCACCAGCTGTCCGAGCTTCTGGTGGAACCCGGATAAATTCGTGGGTCCGGCCGGTCTCTTGCAGGCCTACCGCTTTATTGCCGACAGCCGCGACCAGGCCACGTCCGAGCGATTGGATAACTTGGAAGATCCCTACCGACTGTTTCGCTGCCACACGATCATGAACTGTGTGGACGTGTGCCCCAAGGGTCTGAACCCGACCAAGGCGATCGGCAAGATCAAAGAGATGATGGTGATGCGGGCAGTCTAAGTATGCAAACTGCGGCCCCTGAGCTACCGATCGATGCACGCGCGCTCAGCAAGCTGCGCTGGCGTTGCCGGCGGGGGCTATTGGAAAATGATTTGTTTATCGAGCGTTTTTTCTTGCGCCACGCATCAACATTGAACCAACGCCAGGCCGATGCCCTCAGTAGACTGATGGACCTGAGCGACAACGATTTATTGGATTTGTTGCTGGCCCGTCAATCGCAGGCAGTGGGTCTGGAAATGGACGCAGATTGCACAGAAGTTTTGGCTTTATTAAGAAATACTCATTGAAAGGTGTTGAGATGAAATTATCGGACAACAAAGCGACCATGTCCTTTAGCAATGGAAGCCCCAGCGTGGAGCTTCCGGTTTACAGCGGCAGCGTCGGGCCCGATGTCATCGACATCCGCAAGCTCTACGGTCAAACTGGCATGTTTACCTATGACCCGGGCTTTTTGTCCACGGCGGCTTGCCAGTCGGCCATCACCTATATTGACGGCGACAAAGGCGAGTTGCTTTACCGCGGCTACCCCATCGAGCAATTGGCGACCCATTGCGACTTCATGGAAACTTGCCACCTGCTGCTGTACGGCAACCTGCCCGACGCCGCCGGCAAAGCTGCGTTTACCAAGCGTGTCACCCATCACACCATGGTCAATGAGCAAATGCAGTTTTTCCTGCGTGGTTTCCGCCGCGACGCGCATCCCATGGCCATCATGACCGGTCTGGTCGGTGCGCTTTCGGCCTTCTACCATGACAGCACCGATATCAACAACCCAGGCCACCGTGATATTTCGGCTATCCGTCTGATCGCCAAATTGCCTACGCTGGTGGCCATGGCCTACAAGTACAGCATCGGCCAGCCCTTTATGTACCCCAAAAATGACCTGAGCTATGCGGGTAACTTTTTGCACATGATGTTTGCCACCCCCTGCGAGCCCTATGTCGTCAACCCGGTGATCGAGCGCGCTTTAGACCGTATCTTCATCTTGCATGCCGACCACGAACAAAACGCATCCACGTCGACGGTGCGTTTGTGTGGCTCGTCTGGCACCAACCCATTTGCAGCCATTGCCGCCGGTGTGGCATGCCTGTGGGGACCCGCACATGGCGGCGCCAACGAGGCTTGTTTGAATATGCTCGAAGAGATCCAGGCCTCCGGCGGCGTGTCCAAAGTTGGCGAGTTCATGGAAAAAGTGAAAGACAAAAACTCAGGGGTCAAGCTCATGGGCTTTGGCCACCGGGTCTATAAAAACTACGACCCCCGTGCCAAGCTCATGCAAGAGACCTGTAATGAAGTGCTTTTGGCACTGGGTCTGGAGAATGACCCATTATTCAAACTGGCCAAGGCGCTAGAAAAAATCGCCCTAGAGGACGAGTACTTTGTGTCACGCAAGCTCTACCCGAATGTGGATTTTTATTCAGGTATTGTGCAGCGCGCGATCGGCATCCCTGTAAAGCTGTTTACCGGCATCTTCGCATTGGCACGCACGGTCGGATGGATCGCTCAGCTCAACGAAATGATTGGGGATCCGGAATACAAAATCGGCCGCCCGCGCCAATTGTTCACTGGCTCGGTGCCACGCGCGGTTCCAGAAATCGGCCGCCGCTGAGCGCTTTATTGCCCCTGCTGCTTGCCCCGCTTTTGCGGGGTAAGTTTTTTAGGCTGCCCTAAATCGCTACACCCCCTTGGGCGCAGGGCACCGCGGCATAAAATGCGCGACCGCCAAAAAGGAAAATCTCCATGGGACGCACCCTCTACGACAAAATATGGGATGAGCATGTGGTTCATACCGAAGAAGACGGCACTGCCATCCTCTATATAGACCGCCATCTCGTACACGAAGTCACCAGCCCCCAGGCATTTGAAGGTCTACGCCAAGCGAGGCGCAAAGTCTGGCGGGTCAGCTCCATCGTCGCCACTGCCGACCACAACACCCCGACCACCGGATGGGAGCTGGGCTATGACGGTATCACCGACCCGATTAGCAAAGAGCAAATTACCACGCTCGATGCCAACATCAAAGAATCCGGTGCGGCGGCGTTTTTTCCATTTCTCTCCAAGCGCCAGGGCATCGTGCACGTGATTGGCCCGGAAACGGGCGCGACACTTCCGGGCATGACGGTGGTGTGCGGCGACAGCCACACCTCGACCCACGGCGCCTTCGGTGCGCTAGCCCATGGCATCGGCACTTCTGAAGTCGAGCATGTGATGGCCACGCAAACCTTGCTCGCCAAAAAAGCCAAGAACATGCTTATCCAAGTAGAGGGATCGGTGCCCAAGGGTGTGACTGGCAAAGAC
>CANKNK010000023.1 GCA_947483455.1 Comamonadaceae bacterium
ATGGCGCCCTGGCCAAAGGCCAGCTTTATGAAGCGGGCGAATTTTTACAAGTGCAGGAATACACCCACGTCATCCGCTGGGCCGACCAAATTGCCAAACGCCCGGCGGTACAGCGCGGCCGCAAAGTCAACCGCACCTGGGGTGATGCCGACAACCAGTTGGCCGAGCGGCATGATGCGAGTGATTTTGAGCGCAAGACTTAGGCCGCCAACGTGATGGTAACGCTTTAGCCTTTGAGGTCTGTACATGCATGCTTTTTCGCGTCACTTTGCCTGTTGCGCCCTGATGTTGTCAGCGCTCTTGCCCACCGCCTTTGCGCAGCCCACCTCGGCCGACACATTCACGCCCTTGCTGAGTGCAAGCCACCGCTCGCCGGGCAATGTGGCGCGCGACCCGTACCGGCACCCCGCGCAAACGCTGGCGTTTTTTGGTATCCGTTCGGATAGCACGGTGGTAGAAATCCTGCCCGGCAGTGGCGGCTATTACATGGAAATTTTGGCCCCCTGGCTCAAGGACAAGGGTTTGTACATCGCAGCCAATCGGGATGGCTCGCAGCCGCAATACCAGGCTGACCATGAAAAGCTATTGCTGCGCCTGGTCAAGGAACCGGATTTATACGGCAAAGTCTTGGTAACGCCCTTTCGGGCGGATCGCCATGCCATCGCACCTGCGGGTAGCGTCGATGCTGTGATCAGCTTTCGCAACCTGCACAATTGGATGGAGCAAGGCGAGTTACAGGAATCGCTGAAGGCTTTTTATTTGGCCTTAAAGCCCGGTGGCATTTTGGGCATCGTAGATCACAGGGGCCGCACCGACCAGACGCAAGCCGAGCAAATCGCCTCGGGCTATGTACGCCAGGACGTGGCCATTGCGCTCATCGAACAAGCGGGCTTCAAGCTACAAGCCAGCTCGGAAGTGAACGCCAACCCCAAAGACAGCAAGGACCATCCCGAAGGGGTCTGGACATTGCCGCCCAGCTACCGCCTCAAGGACAAAGACCGCGAAAAATACGCTGCCATTGGCGAGAGCGATCGTTTTACCCTGCGCTTTGTGAAGCCTTAGCCCTGCCGCTGGGATTTACCAACGGTTGCGCAATTCGCGCAGTTTCAAAAATACCGTCATGGCATCGGGGTTCGGCGGTAACTCTGCGTAAGCCTCGCGCAAACGGGCGATCACGCCAGCGCTGCCTAGGCGGAAAAACGTGTTGACCTCGCGTTCCTCGGCCAGTTGGCTGACATAGGCTTGCTGCGGGTTTTGTCCTTGCACTTTGTCTAACAAGGCTTGCGCCGCTGCGTTGCCCGGCTCACGGTCCAGGGTGAAGCGCAAATTATTTTCAATATAGTCATGGCCCGGATACACCAAGGTGTTGTCCGGTAAACCGTGCAGTTGTTGGGCAAAGCTTTGGTACAGCGTAGCAGGGTCGCCGCCGTTATGGCAGTTGCCCACGCCAGCATTGAACATGGTGTCGCCGGAAAACAAAGCCGGCTGCTCGGTGTGGGAGCGCAGACAGATATGGCACATGGTGTGGCCCGGTGTGTCCAGTGCCTCCAGTTCTACCGTTTTGCCTACTTTGATAATGTCTCCCGCTGACAAGCCGCGTGTCATGCTGGGAATGCGGCCCTTGGCTTGGTGGTGGGCCAGCACCGCGGCTCCGGTTTTTTCCACAATGGCTTGGTTGCCATCTATGTGGTCGTGGTGCTCATGGGTATTGAGAATTTGGGTGATTTCCCAACCCGCCTCTTTGGCCGCGTCCAGGCACTTTTGGCTGTCCAAGGGATCGATGGCCAGGGCCTCGCCCGTTTCAGGGCAGGCCACCAGGTAGTTGAAATTGCGGTAGTCGTTACCGGTCCAAATTTGTTTTACAAGCATGCACTTTCTCCGCGCGGCTAGCGCTTCACTATGGTCAAGAATCCGCTTGGACTTTAGCGTCCTTGATGACCTTGCCCCATTTCAGGGTCTCGCTGCGGATGAACTCGGCAAATCGCTCGGGGCTGCCACCGCCATCTTCGGCGCCGTATTGATCAAATTTCTCGATCACGTCAGGCATGGCCATCACGCGGTTCACATCGTCATTCATGCGTTTGACAAATGCCGGGTTCATGTGCGCGGGCCCGGCCAGCCCATACCAGGTGGTGGCATCAAACCCCGGAAAACCTTGCTCGTCCATGGTAGGCACCGTCGGATGGCCCTTGGCGCGCTTGGTACGGGTCTGGGCCAAGGCAATGGCCTTACCGCCTTTGACGTGCGGCGTCGCCGAGGTCATGGTTTCAAAGCAATACTGCACCTGGCCGCCGATCAAATCCGTTAAGGCCGGCCCCGAACCCTTGTAAGGCACATGCAGTGCATCGATGCCCGCCCGCAGCTTGAACATTTCCAGGGCCAAATGTTGGGCCGAACCGCCGCCGGCTGATGCGAAGCTAACTTTTCCTGGATTTTGCTTGCAGTAATTCACCAAATCTTTCACCGTTTTTGCCGGTTGGCTTTCGTTGCAGATGAGCAAGTTAGGCGTCACGCCCACCAGCACAATCGGCGTGAAGTCCCGCTCTACGTTGTAATTGAGCTTGGGCTGCAGGCTCGGGGCAAGAGCGTGGCTGTTGATATGTGCCATCAACAGCGTATTGCCGTCGGGCGCTTGCTTGGACACAAAGTCGGCAGCAATCACACCGGCCGCGCCGGCTTTGTTGTCGATCACGATAGTCACACCCCACATCACTTGCAGTTTTTGCGCCAGCACCCGTGCCAGGGCATCGGTGCCACCGCCGGGCGGAAAACCCACCACGATACGGATGGGCCCCGCGGGCAGGGTCTGCGCGTGGATCATGGGGGCGGACAAAACCGCCGCCCCTGCGCCTGCGGCTTGCAAAAGTGATCTGCGTTGCATGGTGGCTCCTTTTATCGGGACAAGTAAAAAACCATCAGGCCTGCGTCGGATGGTCAGAAAAATAATCCATAGCCGCATGTACCCCACTGCTTTGCAGTGCTATGCCGCTGAGCTTTAGGCCCATCTCGCACGCCGCCAAGGTGGCGATCAAGGTCAAGTCATTGCTATCGCCCAAATGGCCAATGCGGAACATGCGCCCCTTGACCTTTCCAAGTCCGGTGCCCAGTGAGCAATCAAATCGGCTGTGTATCAATTTGCGCAAGACATCGGCATCCAAACCGGGCGGAGTCACCACGCCGGTCAGCACGGGCGAATGTACGCTTGCATCCTGGCACTGAAGCTCCAGGCCCCAAGCCTGCACCCCGGCGCGCACACCGGCCGCCCATCGCTGGTGCCGCGCAAACACGGCGGGCAGACCTTGCTCTAGCAGCATGTCGCAGGCCTCACTGAGGCCATAGAGCAAATTCGTGCTGGGCGTATAGGGGAAATAACCGCTTTGGTTCATCTCGATCATCTCGTCCCAGGCCCAAAACGATTTGGGCAAACTGGCCCGCGCGCTGGCCGCAATGGCTTTAGGTGACAAGGCGTTAAAGCTGATTCCTGGCGGCAGCATCAAGCCTTTTTGCGAACCACTGATGGTGACATCCACACCCCATTCGTCGTGCCGGTAATCGGCCGAGGCCAAACCGGAAATACTGTCTACCAACAGCAGTGCCGGGTGGCCCACGTCGTCGATCGCGCGGCGGACCGCCGCAATATCGCTGGTCACCCCGGTAGATGTTTCGTTGTGCACGACGCACACGGCACGGATGGCATGGCCGGTGTCGGCGCGCAGGCGCTGCGCTATCAACTCGGCCTGTACGCCACGGCGCCAACCCTCGATGCCGGGTAGGCCGACGAACTCGGTCTGAAGGCCCAGGCGCAAGGCCAGTTTGTTCCACAGACTGGCAAAGTGTCCGGTCTCGTACATCAACACCTGGTCACCCGCGCTCAAGGTGTTGACCAATGCCGCCTCCCAGGCGCCTGTGCCCGATGCCGGATAAATCATGACCGGATGGCGGGTTTGGAAAATCTTTTGCATGTCGGCCAGCAACTTGCGGCCTAGGGCGCCAAATTCGGGACCGCGATGGTCGATGGTGGGCAGGCTGATCGCGCGCAGTATCCGGTCAGGTACTGGGCTGGGGCCGGGAATTTGCAGGTAGTGTCGCCCGGTCGGGTGCTGGTTCAAAGAAAACATGGTGCATCCTGAGTGAAGTCGGAAGGCGTGCAAGAATCGGCTGAACACAAGGTCAGCGCATACCCCGCGCTTAACGCACATCATCCCACATGAGCGCTGTCATTTCCCGCCCGCCGCCCGCCGCCCACTTAGCGGACGGGCCATCGCGTGAGCACTTGGCCAAACAGCTGCGCCGCCATACCCAAGGCGAGGTCTTATTTGATGCGGCATCGCGCGGTCGCTATGCCACCGACGCATCCATCTACCAAATCATGCCGCAAGGTGTGTTTGTTCCCCAAACGGCACAGGACATCAGCACGGCGATGGCGCTGGCCCGGGAGGCGGGCGTGCCGGTACTGCCACGCGGGGGCGGCACCAGCCAATGCGGCCAGACCACCGGCGCGGCCTTGGTGATCGACAACAGCAAGCACTTTAAAAGTCTGATCGATCTGGACCTGCAAGCCCAAACCGCCACCGTGCAACCGGGCATGGTGCTGGACCACCTCAATGCGGCTCTCAAAGCCCATGGCCTGTGGTTTCCGGTGGACGTATCCACCAGTGCCCAAGCCACTTTGGGCGGTATGGCGGGCAACAACTCCTGCGGCAGCCGCTCTATCGCGTACGGCAATATGGTGCATAACGTGCTGGGCGCTTCGGCCTGGTTATCGGACGGCAGCTTGCACGATTTCGGGCCGGTGGCGCACCTGGCCCCCCCGACGCGGCGTATCGCCGATTTTGTGGAAGCCCTCGCGCTCAGCCACCGCGACGCTATCGAGGCCCATTGGCCCAAGCTGCTGCGCCGCGTAGGCGGCTACAACCTAGACATTTTTTGCAACCAAAGCGAGCGCCCTTACACCCAAGACGGCAGCGTTAACCTGGCCCATCTGCTGATCGGATCGGAAGGCACGCTGGCCTACACCCATTCGCTGCGGCTGCAGCTTTGCCCGCTGCCTGGTGCCAAAGTTCTGGGGGTCGTCAACTTCGCGCACTTTCGCGATGCCATGCAGGCGGCGCAGCACATCGTCACGCTGGGCCCTACCGCCGTCGAATTGGTGGACCGCAGCATGGTGGCCTTGGCCCTGGCCAACCCGGCTTTCCAAAGCACTATGCAAAGCGCCTTGATCGGCCAGCCCGACGCCATCTTGTTGGTCGAATTTTGCGGCGAAAGCAAAGATGCCATCGTGTCGAAGTTGGATGATTTATCCACCTTGATGGGCGATTGGGGACACCCCGGCAGCGTCGTGCATATGCCCGAGGACGCCAAGCAAAAAGCCTTGTGGGAGGTACGCAAAGCCGGGCTCAATATCATGATGAGCCTCAAGGGCGACGGCAAGCCGGTCAGCTTTATCGAAGACTGCGCGGTGCCCCTGGAACATCTGGCCGACTACACCGATGCGTTGACCGAGGTCTTTGCCCGCCACGGCACGCGCGGCACCTGGTATGCGCATGCCTCCGTGGGCACCTTGCATGTGCGCCCGATTCTGGACATGCGTCAAGGTGGTGCGGCCAAGATGCGCGCTATCGCCGAGGAGGCTGCTGCCTTGGTGCGGCGCTTCAAAGGCGCGTACAGCGGTGAGCATGGCGACGGGCTGTGCCGTGGTGAATGGATTCAGTGGCAATTCGGCCCACGTATCACGCAAGCACTGACAGCGATCAAACAGCATATGGACCCCGCCGGATTGTTCAATCCGGGCAAGATCATTGACACGCCGCGCATGGACGATGTATCTCTCTTGCGCTTTCCACCAGCGCAAGCGCCCCAGCCCTATCGCCGCATCCCCATCCAAACCGCGCTGGACTGGTCTGCTTGGAATGTGCAGGTGGACCCGGTCACCCAAGTCAGCGGCGCGCCGGGCAGTGGTGGCGACGCCACCGGCGGCCTGGCCATGGCGGTGGAAATGTGCAATAACAATGGCCACTGCCGCAAGTTTGACAGCGGCACCATGTGTCCGAGTTACCGGGTGACGCAAGACGAGCAACACCTGACGCGCGGGCGTGCCAACACCTTGCGCCTGGCGCTTTCGGGCCAACTCGGGCCCGATGCCTTCACCAGCGAAGCGATGCACCAGACCATGGACCTGTGCGTGGGCTGCAAAGGCTGCAAGCGCGAGTGCCCCACCGGCGTGGACATGGCCAAAATGAAGACCGAGTTTTTGCACCACTACACGCAGCGCCATGGGCATAGTCTGGGCGAGCGGCTGGTGGCCCACCTGCCGGACTATGCAGGCCTGGCCAGCCGCGCCGCGGGTCTGCTCAATGCGGCAGTACGGCTCCCGGGTGTGGGCTGGCTCATGGAGCGCGCCTTGGGCTTGTCCAAGCGGCGCAGCCTGCCCCTCTGGCGCAGGGATACCTTTTGGCAAGACCCCGTGATCGCCCATTTGGTCAGTGCCGATGCGCTCGTGGCACACGCAGCCCAGGGAGGCAAGGCTGCGGTTCTTTTTGTCGATACCTTTAACGGCCATTGGGAAACTGGCAACGCCCTGGCCGCACTCCAAGTACTACGCGCGGCGGGCTACCAGGTCCATGCTCTGCGCAAAGACCAAGGCGCGCATTGCTGTGGCCGCACTTTTCTGGCCAACGGTATGGTGGACCAAGCGCGCCAACGCATGAGCGCGCTGGTCCAAGCGCTGGCGCCGCTGGCGAAGGCAGGCATACCCATCATCGGACTGGAGCCGTCCTGCCTGCTCACTCTGCGTGACGAAGCACTGGCCATGGGCTTGGGGCCGAAGGCACACACGGTGGCGGCAAAAGCCGTTCTGCTGGAAGAATTTATCGCGGCCGAAACCAAGGCGGGACGCTTTAGCATCGCCTTCAAGCCCAGCGCCAAGCCCGTCGTGGTCCACGGCCATTGCCACCAAAAAGCCTTTGATACGGTAAGTGCGCTGATGCAGGTGCTGGCACGGGTGCCGGGCACACAGGCGCGCTTGATTGAAACTTCCTGCTGCGGCATGGCGGGGGCGTTTGGTTACCAGGCCCGGCATTTCACGCGCTCCATGCAAATGGCCGAACTCAGCCTGCTACCTGCGATTCGCGCAGTAGAAAACGCCTGGGTCATTGCCGATGGCACCAGCTGCCGCCACCAGATCCGCGACGGCGCGCATCGGGAGGCTACGCACCTGGCGATTTTCCTGGCGGCGCACCTGCCCGACTAAACCATGCGCCGCAAGCCGCGGCCCGCGAGGGCGAGCCTTGCGCTTAGTGGGGTCCAATATGCAGCGTGGTCAGCACCGAGCGCAAATCCGGGCCCGTGAAGTCGGGCCGGGGCTCTAGCGCTTCAAACGGCAATCCCTGCCGGTTGACCCAATGCGTGCGCAGGCCAAACCAATTGGCGCCCAGCGCATCCCAGGCATTGCTAGATACAAACAGAATTTCGTCCAGGGGCAGCGCAATGGTTTGCTGGACCAGCGCGTAGGCCTGCGGCGCCGTCTTAAACAGGCGTATGCCATCGACTGAAATCACATGGTCCAATAAACCGGCCATGCCGGCGCTGTGTACCGCCGAGTCCAACATCTGCGGGCTGCCATTGGAAAGAATCGCCGTCGTCAGGCCCTGGCGCTTGATGCTGCGCAAAACTTCCAAGTTTTCGGGAAAGGGGCTGAGCTTGGCGTATTGGCCCATCAGGGCCTCATCCTGGCCATCAGTGCGGTCCAGCTTGAGCCTATCCAGGCAGTAATGCAGCGACCGCCGGGTAAGGTCCCAAAACGATTGGTAAAAACGGCTGCCCTTGGCGGGGTCCGGGTCGGACTGGGTGATTAAGCGCGTGTATTCAATTTGCTTGTCCCGCCAGGCCAGCGCCAGCGCGGCGCCTTGGCCGGGAAACAATTGTTCCGCCACATGTTGCACGGAGTACACGTCAAACAAGGTGCCATAGGCATCGAAAACTACCGCATTGAATGCCATCACTATGTCTCCTGCCGGCCCGCACTACGCAGTCCCAAGCGCCATGGTAACGCGGGGATCGCCCGCGCCTTTCATTTCAACAGCACAGACTCCAGAAACATCACACTGGTGTAAAACTGGTAGTCGGCATTGGCTTTGCGCGCAAAACCATGTCCTTCGTTGTCCGCCAGCAGGTACCAGGCTTGCACACCGTTTTTGCGTACTGCTTGCACCATTTGTTCAGCCTCTGTGTAGGGCACCCGGGGGTCGTTTTTTCCGTGAACTACCAGCAAGGGTATGCGGATGGCATCGGCGTTGTGGAGCGGTGCAATTTTTTCCTGAAAAGCACGCATAGCAGGGTCGCGCTCATCGCCGTACTCCACGCGCCGCAAGTCCCGCCGGTAACTTTCGGTATTCTTTAAAAAGCTAACGAAATTACTGATGCCCACCACATCAATGGCGCCGCGCAGCTTGCTACCGTAGTCCACCGCCATGGCCAAACTCATATACCCGCCATAGCTTCCACCAGAGACCGCAACCCGGCTACCATCAATACGCGGATGCAGACGCAACCAGTCTAAAAACGCCCCGCCATCTTTCACGGAATCTTTTCGCAAAAATCCATTGTCGAGGCTTAAATATTGCTTTCCATAACCACTTGAGCCGCGCACGTTCGGTAGGAAGATAGCGATCCCAAGTTCATTCAAATAGTAATTCCACCGCCCCATAAACTGCACCCTGGCCTGACCTTCCGGTCCACCATGAAAATCCATAAGCATTGGGCGCTTGCCGGGGAATTTCCGGGCGTCCGGCAAATACAGCCATCCGCTAATTTACAGTCCATCAAAACTTTTGATTTGCACTAGGTCCGGAGTAACAAAGTTTTGCGGATTTAACTCAGGTGAAAAATAGGCGCTAGTCCAGCGCTGCGTGCGCGCGGTGCCAAGGTCGTAGGTGTATACCTCACTGGGACTTTGGGGTGAATTCATCGTATAGGCAAACACATCCTTATTGGCCTTGTGCCACATCAGGCCGCCAAGCGATCCAATTCCCATGGCAAGTCGGGGCAGCTCCAAACCGGACTTTGCGTCAAAGAGGCGTACTTCATCGCTACCGTTGTTATTCACTTCAGCCAAAAGGTAGCGGCCATCATGCGATAGGCTGATTCCCTGTATATCCCAGGGAATGTGAGCGGATAAATTTTTCAAGCTGGCAGTGCGCAAATCAAAGCGCCAAAGCTGAAAAAATTCAGTGCCCTGATTGCTGGTGAAGAAAATACTGTCTTGATCTTTACTCCAACGCACATCGCCGTAACCGGCGCTCGATTCTCCCGGGCGCGGTAGTACCCGCTCGCGTTTCCCGTTTTCGCTATCGAGTATCCAGACCTCGCTGTCGGACGGGCTGCGGTACAGAATGGATGCAATATGTTTATCGTCTGGACTAAACCGAAATCCACCCCATCCACCGCCAGGCAGGCTTGCCAGTTCCCGCTGCGGTGCAACTTGCAGAGGGTCAACCAAGGTAATCGTCGTGGCAACTTCCGTGCGCGTGCCCTGGCTGGCGGTTGAATCTATAGGTACAGACGCCACCAGGATTTTTTCGCCGTGGTTGCTCCAGGTAAAGGCACTTCGCTCATTGGGGGAAGACAGCAGCGTGGAAACTTTGCTTTCCAAGTCGTACCGATAAATTCGGGCGGCTTCACTGCCCCCTTTAGAACTGCCGTAGACCAAATAATTTCCGTGTACCGGGTTCAAGGCAGCGGCACCGACGGGTTCGGAGAAATCTGTGATTTTCTCCAAGGCTCCGCCGGGCTCGCGCAACCAATAAAGCTGGGCCAGGTCCGCCCCTTTCTCTCGGTGGCGCACCAGCATATGCGGTTTGGTGGGATGCCAGCCTGCGAAGCTGTGGGTTCTAAATTCTGTGTAGGGATCTACCGCATTGACCAGCGCCATGCTCACCGCAGGGATGTTCTCGGCTTTCAAATTTGCATTGGGTGCCAGGACTTGCGCCATCGCTGGCTGCAGGCACAAAATACCTGCGACAAGTACCAACGCCGTTTGCACACCGCACCGCCTGGTAAAAATCTTCACTGCTAGCCCCTCGTTTTGAAATTTTTAGAAACCTCGTTACAGGTTTTACGGGAATCATCCTTTGCGGGTAGCTTGGAACAAACCTGTTCAAGCTGCGCCGCAAGTTTACGAATCACATCCGCATGCTGGCCTTTATCGCTCCAACCCTGCAGCTGTTTGCTCATTCGCTCGAGCACGCGACTGTTGCGCTCATAAAAAATCTCTGGGCTAGGGCTTAGCTCACCAAGGACGCCAGCCGCTGCTTTCTCAATCCGGGCGCTATCCTGCGGTGCCAACTCGATAAGTTTGCTGACATAGCCGCTACCCCACTGCATACGCGTCGCCGGGCCGGCCGACTCTTTCCAAGCGCGTTCGGACCAGTCGAGCGCGCCCTGCTTGTCCCCCCGCTTCTTGGCATTGGAAGCCAATACCAGCATGTGGTAGTAAGGTGAGATGGCCTTGGGAAGTTCCGCTTTGAGCAAATTATCAGACTCGTCCAGCAGGCCGGCCTGCGACAGCAAATGTGCGGCATTGGGAATCAGCGCTTGGCGCTCGTGGGCTTGCGTACTTTCCCGATCGACCGTTGCCACTTCATTACGAACCTGCGCAATGAGCGCCGGTGCAATGGCGACGTTGAGGTCTTCGGACGCATCGATACGCGCCAGTTCTACCTTGGCCTGCGTTGCACCCAGGCGGTCCGAGCGCGACAGTGTCGCATCCTTGCCAAGCCTGTCTAAAGCGGACGACATGGCATTGACCAATGCCGTGCGATCAGGGCTTGCCTTGGCGCTTAGTGCGGCTATCAAATCGTTGCCGTAGTACTGCAAGATATCGAAATTCATGCGGCTTAAGCCCGGATCGGACAAGACCTCACGCATACGGACCAGTGCCTGTTCGCGTGCCGATGCAGTCGCTTTTTCCGTATGCGCGCTGATGACCGATTTGAACAATAGACGGGTACAGGCCTCGCTCTGTGCAGGAACGCAATTGCGGGCAAGCTGATTCAAGGTGCGGGTGCGCTCTTTGTCCGAAACCAATTGGGCCTGGTCTTGATCCCAGGCATAAAACGCCAGCTGCCGCCAGGCAGAGGGTTTAAGGCCTGCCGACTGGGCACCCAAAGCAATGGCCAAGGATTCCTTGACGGTGCTGCTGGACGCCAGCGCCAGATCCAGCACCTCGATATAGCGTGCGGCGTCCACCTCACCGGGAATGCGCGTTAGCTCGCTGGCATCTGGTTTAAACAAAAT
>CANKNK010000024.1 GCA_947483455.1 Comamonadaceae bacterium
CCACAAATGCGCCAAAGCCCGAGAGCAGAAAAATCAATACGCCAAAGCCCACCCAAGCGCGCGGCGACTTGCGCGTAGCCGCTACTGCCGACACCAGCGCCACCAATACAAACGCATAGCGTTGCACGATGCACATCGGGCACGGCACGAGCCCCACTTCATGCTGCAAATACAAACCAAATAACAGCAACACGACCGCCACGATAGCGGTCAGCCCGTAAATCCGCCGCGGGTAGGCATCGAACAAGTCAAAAAGCACAGTCACAGGTTTTCCTTTTTTCAAACATCCCTTGCTAGCGCGGTCGCACACCGGCTGCGCCCGCCTTGTGCGCACCCGGCGGCCTGCCATTGCGAGACTGCAAGCCCTGGCAATCCCTACAAGCACGAAGTTACGCGGGCTTGCCTAGTGCACCCTGTGGATTATCCGCCCGCATGCCAAGGGGGCGCCGGCCAAAGGGAATAAGATCGCGCTTTAGGCTGCATGCTTTTCTGCGCTACATCAAAGGTTTTATTTCATGGCACGTACCGTCACCTGTATCAAACTCGGCACCGAGGCCGAAGGTCTGGATTTCCCACCCTACCCCGGCGAATTGGGCAAGCGCATCTGGGAGAGCGTCAGCAAAGAAGCCTGGGCCGCCTGGCTCAAGCACCAGACCATGCTGGTCAATGAAAACCGCCTGAACCTGGCCGACGCACGCGCCCGCCAATACCTGGCCCGCCAGATGGAAAACCATTTCTTTGGCAGCGGCGCCGATGCGGCCCAGGGCTACGTGCCACCAACGGCCTGAGTCCGACCCCGACGCGCATTCCCGTGGCCGCAGGCGCCACCTGCATTCTCGATACCGCCTTTGGTGCGGGTGCGGGTTTTCTGCGTGCTTGGCAGGCCAGCGCCCCCACCCCGCGGCGGCCGGCACCGTTGCACTATGTCGGGCTGATGGAGTTGGATCAGTGGCAAAGCACCCTCTCTATTTTCTTGCCCGCCACGCGCAAAGAGATGGCCAACCCGTCACCCACAGCGGCGCCTTCATACACGGCACCAGCCCATTTAAACGCTGGCCGTCCCACCAAGGATGAACCGGACCCCCCGCCTGGGCTAGCCCTCGCGCTGGGCCAAGCACTTCGTGCCCTCGGGGTCTCAGGTCCACCCGCACCGGGGTTTTATCGACTGCCCTTTGACCAAGGCCGGGTGCTGCTGACTCTATGCATTGGCCCGCGGGATGCCAGCTTGGCGCAGTTGGCGATGAAAGCCGACCATATCGCTGCAGATACGCAACAAGCCTGGACAGCGAGTGCACTGCATAAACTGAAATCGATCGCACGTCGGGGTACGACGCTGGCATGGGCTGCGTGCGGCCATACGGGTTCCGCCAAACCTGCCCTCGATGCTTCGCTATGGAAGCCACGCGTGGATGGCACACTGGTTTGCGACCCCCCGTGGGCGCTGCGTAACAGTCGCGCGGCCACCACGCGCAGCTTTGAAAAGCCCGGTCGCTGCACGGTCATTGGTTCGGGGATGAGCGGCGCGCTGGTGGCGCTTGCATTGGCTTCACGCGGTTGGCAGGTGACGGTGCTCGAACAACACGGGCATGCAGCGGCCGGTGCATCCAGCCTTCCCGCAGGAATGGTCAGTGCCAGCGGCAACTCACCCGCCGACCCGCTATTTGCCTTAAGCCGCAGCGCCTACCACCTGACGCGCCAACTGCTGCAAACCATGGTGGCACAGGGCGAAGACTGGGACGATGGTGGCGCCCTGCGCCCGCTTGGCCCGGGTAAACGCCAAGGCAAAAACCCTAAAGCAAATGCAGGCTCAGCGCAAAGTGCAGCAATGCTCGCTGGTGCAAGCGCACCCAGCCCATGGCAAGCCCTGGCGCTGTGGCTCAAACCAAAGGCATGGATACAAGCTTGTCTGGCCTCGCCTGGGGTGAGCTTGCGCCCCAACATGGCTGTGCACAGCATTGCCTATGCAGCGGGACATTGGCAGGCTTTGGATGTGCGGGGGCAGGTCTTGGCCCATAGTGAATTAATGGTGCTGTGCAACGCCATGGATGCGGCGCGCCTCCTGGGCGCAAGCAGCGAAATACAAGCACAGACGCACCCTCTGAGCCCCGCTGCCCGGCGCGCGCTGGCGCAGCTGCACCCGAGGTACGGCAGCATCAGCAGCGGGCCAGCGGCCGGTCTGCCCCATCGCCCTGCACTGCCGGTGCAAGGTCAAGGCCATTTTTTGCCCGCAGTGCCTGGCGCGCAAGGATTGCAATGGCTGGCCGGCGCGGGTTTTGAAACCGATGACAGCGCCACCGATGCCGCCTGCCACCAGGCTAACTTAGCGCGTGTTGCACACTTGGTGCCTGGCCTGACTGCGTCTTTGCAAGCGCAATTGCAAACCGGCCAACTGGGTCTGTGGCGTGGGCAGCGCTGCGTCTCCCACGACCGCCTGCCGCTGGTAGGCCCAGCAAGCAGCGGCGGCGAAAACGGCTTATGGGTGTGCCTGGCCATGGGCGCGCGCGGGCTCACGTTTGCCGCCTTGTGCGCCGAATTGCTGGCAGCGCGCCTGATGGATGAGCCGCTGCCCCTACCCCATCGTTTGGCCCGCTTGCTGGACCTGCAGCGCTTGCAAGACCGGTAAAGCGCAAGCTGCGATCAGCGATTTTTGAGGTAAGGTTTCCCCAAAGCCGCAGGTGCCACCGCGCGACCTACAAAGCCCGCGAGTAACACCACCGTCATCAGATAAGGCAAGGCCTGAATCGCCTGCACCGGCACCGCGCCCAGGCCGGGAATATCCACGCCTTGCAAGCGCATGGCAATGGCATCTAGCAAGCCAAACAGCAAGCAGGCACCCAATGCACCCCAGGGTTTCCAGCGTCCAAAAATCAAGGCCGCCAGGGCCATAAAGCCGCGCCCGGCCGTCATATGCGGCGAAAAATTCGCGCTTTGGGCAAGCACCAAATAGCTTCCTGCCAGGCCGCATAACAGCCCATTGATAGCCAAGGCCGCGTAGCGCAAGCGCTGCACCGACAAACCAGCGGCGTCCACCATTTGCGGGTTCTCACCGACCGCACGCAGGCGCAAACCAAAGCGGGTGCGGTACAACACGTACCAGGCCAAAGGCACCAAGGCATAGGCGCAATACACCAAAAGATTGTGGCCCAATAGGGCCTGCGCGATCACCGGCCCCAACCAAGGCAGCGGCTGCACCGCTTGCACGAGCCACTGCCAATGCGCCTGTACCCGCACATCCACCGACAGTGGTGGGGTTTGCCCCCCTTGGGCGAACCAGGCGATACCTAGCACCACCGTCAGGCCCGCCGCAATGATATTGAGGGCCACGCCGGACACCACTTGATCGCCCGGATAGCTTACGCAGGCCAGCCCATGCAAGGACGACAGCATCACGCCCACCACCATGGCGGCCAATAGCGCCAAGGTGGTCGAGCCGGTAACTGCACCGGCTGCGCCCGCAGCAAAAGCGGCAAACAACATCTTGCCCTCCAGCCCGATGTCCACCACCCCCGAGCGCTCGGAAAAAAGGCCCGCCAGCGCACACAAAACCAAAGGCGTGGCCAGGCGAACCGCCGAGGCCAGCACCGAAGCGATGAGCGTCTCATCCATGCTTGGCTCCCTGCCAATGCAATAGGCGCAGAACTGACGCCAAAGGCCTGGCCATGACATAGCTCATGGCCCCGGAGAACAGCACCACAAAGCCTTGCAGCATGACCACCATATCGCGGCTAAAACCCGGTACGTCAAACGCCACTTCAGCCCCGCCTTGAAACAGCGCACCAAACAACACACTGGCTAGCACCACGCCTACCGGATGGTTACGGCCCATCAAGGCCACCGCAATACCGGTAAAACCAGCGCCGCCGACAAATTCCAGTACCAGTTTGCCGCTCACCCCGGCTACTTCATTCATACCCACCATGCCCGCCAATGCCCCGCTGATCGCCATCGCCAGCACAATATGCCGACGCGGCCGGATACCCGCATAAGCCGCTGCGGCGGGACTGGAGCCCACGGCCCGCAAGCGGTAGCCACTGCGGCTGTGCCACAGAAAAAAATACACGGCCACACAGGACAGCAATGCCAGCAGCAAGCTGGCGTTGAGCGGCGAGCCCGGCCAATCGACGCCCACCCATGCGAGCATTTCACGCGCCGACACCAGATGCGCTGAGGGCGCAAAAGCCGCGCTTTCGATCGCCACGTTGCCCGGTGCGCGCAATTGGTTCACCAACAAATACACCAGCAAGGTGCTGGCCAAAAAGTTGAACATGATGGTGGTAATCACCACATGGCTACCCCGGTAAGCTTGCAGATAGCCGGGAATCGCCGCCCAGACCATGCCAAACAGCGCACCACCGAGCAACATCAAGGGCAGCATGGCCCAGCCGGGCAAGAAGGGCGACAGCCACAGCGCAAGCAAGGCCGTCCCCAAGCCGCCCAAAGTGGCCTGGCCCTCGCCACCAATATTGAACAAGCCCCCATGAAAAGCCACCGCCACTGCCAAGCCGGTAAAAATGAAACTGGTGGCGTAGTACAGCGTGTAACTCAAGCCGCGCGGCGTGCCAAATGCGCCTTGCACCAAGGCCGCCAATACTTGCCAAGGGCTTTGCCCTACCAGCGCCACCACGATACCCGCCACCAGCAAGGCCACGGCCAGGCAGACCACCGGTAAAAGGCCAATATCGGCCCAACGCGGCAACGCCGTCGGCTGGCTCATGCGCTTGCACCTGCCATCAAGAGACCCAGGCGCTCTTCGCTGCAATCGGCGATATCGAGCGCACCCGTCATGCGACCCTGCACCATGACCAAGACCCGGTCCGACAGGGCCAAAATTTCGTCCAATTCGCTGGACACCAGCAGCACCGCGCATCCGGCATCGCGCATGGTGCGCAACTGGGTATAAATGAACTCGATCGCGCCGATATCCACCCCCCGTGTGGGCTGGCCGATGAGCAAGACCTGCGGCGCTTGCCCCAGCTCGCGCGCCAGCACCAGTTTTTGCTGGTTGCCTCCGGAAAACTTGCGGCTGCCCAGCGCCGCCTTGCGCGGCCGCACGTCAAAACGCTCCATCATCTCTGCGGTCGCGCTGCGCATGGCGCCTGCGCGCATCCAACCGGCGCGGCAATAGCGTGGCAAGTGTTCATAGCCCAAGACCGCAGACTCCCAGGCCTCAAAGTCCATCACCAAAGCCCGCGCCTGGCGGTCCTCGGGCACATGCGCCAGCCCGATCGTGCGGGCGGTAAAAGGGTCCAGCCAGGCGCCGCTTGCAAACTGTCGGCCCAGCACTTGCATGCTGCCACTATCGGGCGCAGCCAGCCCGGACAAGATATCGAGCAACTCGCTTTGCCCATTGCCCGACACACCGGCGATGCCCACGATCTCACCGGCGTGCAATTGCAGCCCCACACCGGCCAGCCGTTGCACACCGCTGGCATCGCGCCATTGCAATCCCTGGGCTAGTAAAACAGGCGTGGCATCACGCTGGGGCGCAGCTGCCGCAGGCGGCCTGTCCAGTTGCACTTTACGCCCCACCATGGCCTGGGCCAGGGCCTGTACGCTCGCACGCGCAATCGGCATATCGTCCACTACGCGCCCGGCGCGCATGACGGTTACCTGGTCGCACAGCGCCAGCACTTCTTTGAGCTTGTGGGTGATCAAAATCACCGTGGTGCCCTGCGCACGCAACTGGCGCAGCACGGCAAATAATTGCTGCGTTTCCTGCGGCGTCAATACCGCGGTGGGCTCGTCCAAAATCAGGATGCGCGCGCCACGGTACAGGGCTTTCAAAATTTCTAAACGCTGGCGGTCGCCTACCGCCAAGTCCGCCACAGCGAGGTCTAGCGCCACACGCAGGCCAGTGGACTGCATCAAGGTCTCCAAGCGCTCGCGCACCGGCGCACTGGCGCTAGGCAAATGCCAGTGCGGTTCAGCACCGAGCATGACGTTTTCCAGAGCGGTCAGGGTTTCGACCAGCATGAAGTGCTGGTGGACCATGCCGATGCCGCAGGCAATAGCGTCGTCCGCATTGCGGATCTGCACCGGTTTGCCAAAGACCGTGATGCGGCCACTATCGGCCGGATAAAAACCATAGAGCACTGACATCAGCGTGCTCTTGCCTGCGCCGTTTTCACCAATCAGCCCATGCAAGCTTGCTTGCTGCACCGTGAAATTTACGTCCACGTTGGCCAGCACATCCGCAAAGCGTTTATGGATACCGGCCATTTGCAAGGCCGGCACAGGAAACACCCCGGCCACCGAGGCCGGGGCTGTCGGGCTTACAACTTGCAAGCGTTATCGGCCATGTAATCGGCCACTTTAATTTTTCCGCTAATGATGTCGGCCTTGGCGGCATCCACTTTTTTCTTCATGTCGGCGCTGACCAACTTGCTATTGTTGTCATCCATCGCATAGTCCACGCCGCCTTCTTTGAGGCCCAGAATCGACAGACCGGGCTTATGCGCCATAGCCACGTTGTAGACCGCCACATCCACCCGCTTGAGCATGGAGGTCAGCATGGTGCCCGGCTGCAAATGGTTTTGGTTGCTGTCCACACCAATAGCCAGTTTGCCCGCGTCTTTGGCTGCTTGGTACACACCGATGCCCGTGCCACCGGCTGCCGCAAACACCACGTCCACGCCTTGCGCAAACTGGGCTTTGGTGAGTTCACCGCCGCGCGTGGGGTCATTCCAAGCGGCGCCGGTCGTGCCGGTCATGTTCGCGGTGACGGTGGCCTTGGAATTGGCGAATAAAGCGCCCTGGCGGTAACCGCACTCAAACTTGCGGATCAGCGGAATATCCATGCCGCCCACAAAACCGACCTTGCCGCTCTTGCTGGCCATAGCCGCCATCACACCCACCAGAAAGCTGCCTTCTTGCTCTTTGAACACCACGGATTGGACATTGGGTGCATCGACCACCATGTCCACAATTGCAAATTGCAATTTAGGGAATTCTTTGGCTACTTTTTCAATGCTCGAAGCCTGCGAAAAACCCACGCCAATAATCGGGGTAGCGCCTTTTTCTGCCATACGGCGAACGGCTTGCTCACGCTGCGATTCATTGCTGATTTCAAATTCCAGGTATTTTTTGCCCGTCTCTTTAGCCCACTTTTGCATGCCGTTATAGGCCGCTTCGTTGAAGGACTTGTCGAACTTTCCACCCATGTCGTAAATAACAGCCGGCTCAGCCAGCGCGGGAATGGCCGCAGCCAGAGACAAGGCCAGTATGCCGGTTTGGAAAACATGAGCAGTACGCATAAATTGGGTTCCTAGCAAATTGAGATTCAGTAAAGAGGCAGACCGCAAATGCGGCATGCCAAGCCTGTGCGCCACGGCGGCCTAGCGCCTGCAAGACTCGGTGGCAGCACTTCATCATACGTGAGCCCCTAGAGCGCCGCAAGCAGCCTCAGCATCAACCATCGCTGTGGCTTGCTCTACACTCGCCGAAGGCTTAGCGCAGCGATCGCAGGCCTGCGCTCTTTGGCGTACCTATTTTGAAAGTTTTCCCCATGGTGCTTGTGGCAGGCTCAGCGAATCTGGACTTTGTAGTGCGCGCACCGCGCATTCCAGCGCCCGGCGAAACCGTACTGGGCCGCGATGTACAGACTTTCCCCGGCGGCAAAGGTGCCAACCAGGCGGTGGCTTGTGCGCGGGCCGGTGGCGCACGCACCAGCATGGTGCTGGCACTGGGGCGCGATGCCTATGCGCAGCCGCTCAAAGCGTCGTTACAAGATGCAGGCGTGGTGCTGCATGCGCAGGAGTTTGACGATGTCGCCAGCGGGACCGCATTTATCTGCGTGTCCGATGACGCAGAAAACGCGATCACGGTAGCGCCTGGCGCCAACGCCCAACTGGGTCCGGCGCATTTGCCCGCACTGGGCGGCTACAGCCATCTGCTGATGCAATTGGAAATTCCAATGTCCACCGTGCTCGATTACGCGACGCGCGCCCGTGCCGCTGGACTGCAAGTGGCCCTCAATGCAGCGCCGGCCCAAAGTCTCAGCCCTGCGCTGCTGGCCCTGGTGGATATCTTGATCGTCAACGAAGGCGAATTACACGCACTCGCTGGTACCCGCGGCACGATTGCCAAGGCCCTGGCGGCCCTACCCTGCGCTCTGGTGGTCGTCACCCTGGGTTCGCGTGGCGCGGTCGCGCGTGGCAGCACATCTATGGTGTACCAACCCGGCTTTGCCGTGCATGCGATCGATACGACCGGCGCGGGTGATACGTTTTGTGGCGTGCTGATTGCGCAACTCGCACAGCAACACAAACTGGCCGATGCACTGCGCCATGCCAACGCGGCGGCAGCCCTGAGCTGCACCCAAGCTGGCGCGCAATCGAGCGTACCGCATGCGCATGCGGTGGCGAGCTTTTTGCAAGCACAAGCGGCCTCTGATCCACAAGCCATCGCTGCGTTAATAGACTATTGCAAGGTAGCCATCTGAGCTAAGCCATGCGTACTCTTCAAACCTAATTTGCCCGCATTTACAAGCTGCTCACCGCATGTCCACTACCCCCATCCGACACCAGGTTATTTACGACACCGACCCCGGCGTGGACGACGCTATGGCTCTGTATTACGCGCTAGCGCACCCTGAAATTGATGTCGTCGGAGTGACCACGACATTTGGCAACGTCTCCGTGGCCCAGGCGGCAGAAAATGCTCTCTACCTCTTGGCTATCGCAGGACATGGGCACATTCCGGTGACGCAAGGCGTGGCCGCCCCTTTGGGCAAGCCCGGCGAAGATCCTCCAGCGCATATCCATGGCGGGGACGGCTTGGGCAATCTGGCACACCGTGAAGCGCATGCCCTGCGGCTAGATGCGCGCAGTTCGGCGCAATTCATCGTCGATATCGCGCGCAAGCAGCCCGGAGAGATCACGGTCGTGGCCGTCGGGCCACTGGGTAATTTGGCGCTGGCGCTGGAGATCGAACCGCAATTGCCTCAGCTGCTGCGCGCGGTGGTCATCATGGGTGGCACGGTAGTGGAGCCAGGCAATGTATCGCCCGTGGCCGAGGCCAATATCTGGAACGACCCGCATGCCGCAGACCGCGTGGTGAGCGCCGGTTTTGCGCTCACCATGGTCGGCCTGGACGTCACGCACCAAGTGATACTGCCAGTCACCCTGTTCAAACAACTGGCCGCGCACCACCGCCATATCGCTACCGACACCTTGCACCATGCCGTGGCTTTTTACGCTAACTTTTACAGCGATCTGTATCCCCATGTGGCAGCCATCCATGGCTGCTTCGGGCATGATGTGCTGGCCTTTGTGGCGCTGACCGACCCGCAGCTTTTTCAGACCGAAACCGGCGCACTGCGCGTGGCCACCGATGGACTCGCCCAGGGGCAGACCATGCTCAAGCGCAAATCCATCCCCTATCCGCAAACCGGCTGGGAGGTCGCCCCCGCCACGGTGTGTATGCAGGTGCAGGCCGCAAGCTGCCGTCAAACAATTGAAGATGTATTTATGCGCAACTGGCTAAGCCTATGAGCACCGAACTACCTATCATCGACTTTAGCGCGGCTGATGCGCCCCAGGCCTTCACTGCCAGTTTGCACCACACCGGTTTTGCGGTGCTGAAAAACCACCCGCTGGCGCAATCCCTGATTGAGGGCATTTACAGCGAATGGACGCGCTTTTTCCAAACCGAGGCCAAGCACGCCTATGCGCGCGACCCGGACACCCACGACGGCTATTTTTCACCCGCCGTGTCCGAGACGGCCAAGGGCTACCACCGGCGCGATCTGAAAGAGTTTTTCCACATTTACCCCTGGGGCCGCTACCCGGCGCAGGTCTCCAAAGCGGCGCTGGACTATTACGTCCAGGCCAGCGACTTAGCCCAAACCCTGCTGCGCTGGGTAGGCGAGCATTCGCCTGCACAGGTACGCGATTTGTACTCCATGCCACTACCCGACATGATGGAAGGCAGCGACCATACCTTGCTGCGCGTCTTGCATTACCCGCCGCTGCTGGGCGCCGAGGAAGCCGACGCGGTGCGCGCCGCAGCCCATACCGACATCAACCTGCTCACCCTGCTGCCTGCCGCCACCGAGCCAGGCCTGCAAATCCGCCGCCAGGACGGTAGTTGGCTGGACGTGCCCTGCGATTTCGGCCTCTTGATCGTCAACATCGGCGACATGCTGGCCGAGGCCTCGGGCCATTACTTTCCTTCCACCGTGCACCAGGTGCTCAACCCCTTGGGCGCAGACCGGGCCAAGCGGCGCATTTCCCTGCCCCTGTTTTTGCACCCGCGCCGCGAAGTGGTGCTGTCCGAACGCCACACGGTGGCTAGCTATTTCGACGAGCGCATGCGCGAATTGCGGGCGTTGGACCATTAGACCGAAGGCGCCAGCCCCAGTCGCTTGGCATCGTCCGCACCAGCGGCCATCGGCCATCGCAAGTGAAGCGAACCGGCATCTTCGCCGCCGGGCTATCACTACTTTGGCTTGTCCACCCCGCGTCAAATACCGAAATGCGTATAAAGTAATAGGAAAAATGTAGTTTTCAGAATAAGAAAAACTCACTACAGTCGCGCCAGTTTTGCTATCGCCCACGCGCGCGAGTGGAACCGGGCGGGCCTGCACAAGCCAGCGCACACAGCGCACACAGCCGGTTTTACCCGTACGCCGGCCCAGACCATGTACCAATACACCGATTTCGACCGCCAATTCGTCCACGCACGCGCTGCCCAGTACCGCGACCAGTTGCAGCGCCACCTGACCGGTAGCCTGCCCGACGAAGCGTTTCGCCCGCTGCGCCTCCAAAACGGCTGGTATGTGCAGCGCTACGCGCCCATGCTGCGCGTGGCTGTGCCTTATGGCGAACTCAATAGCGCGCAATTGCGCGTCCTGGCCCGCGTGGCGGGAGAGTTCGACTCCCCCGAAGCCGCCACCCTGGCCCATGCCCAAAGCACCCAAGACCAGATCGGCAACGGCATTGCCCCGCGCCTGGTCACACACTGCGGCCACTTCACCACCCGGCAAAACGTGCAGTTCAACTGGATTCCTCTGGCCAAAAGCGCCGATGTGATGGATTTGCTGGCCAGCGTGAATTTGCACGGCATACAGACCAGCGGCAATTGCATACGCAACATCACCAGCGACGAGCGCGCCGGTATCGCCGTGGACGAAGCCGTGGACCCGCGCCCCTATGCCGAAGTGCTGCGCCA
>CANKNK010000025.1 GCA_947483455.1 Comamonadaceae bacterium
CAGATGCGCCACCTCTACGGCCTGGGCAAATGGCCGCTGGGCGACGCACAGGCCCCCGCGCGCGATGTGGTGGCCAAGGTGACCGAGACGATTTGCAATAAGCTGATCGAAGCGGGCCTCAACGATGCGGGGCAAATGAACGAAACCAGCGCGGGCAAAGTCGCCGCACTGCTGACCAGCATGGCCTTGGCCCGGCATGGCACAAGGGTGGGTGCTGCTCCCCTCGCGCACCCGGCAAACGCCAAGTCCGGCATTGCCGGCGAAGCGGAGCAAGCCACTGCGCCGGTGGCATCCATTCGCTCTGAAATTCCCAGCCTTACAGATGCCATCGGCGTAAGCCATGGCGTTCCGGGCGAAGGCGCCGCAGCCAGCGCTAACCCGGCTAATCTGAATGACATTCCCTGGCAAACCCTGGCAACGCCCCAACGCGTGAACGATAACCTGGCGCAGCCGGTGTTTGCCTTGCAGTTTGCACCCGACATGCCGCTGGTAGGCGTGGGCGCACCGGCCGCCAGCTATTACCCGGCAGTGGCGCAGGGCCTAGGCGTTCGCCTGGTGGTACCGCCGCATGCCGACGTGGCCAATGCCGTCGGTGCGGTACTCGGCCAGGTGACGCAACGGGTGCATATCACGGTGACGCAACCGGTGCGCGGCACCTTCAAAGTATTCACGCCGGAGGGTCCGCAAGATTTCAGAGGCCTAGATGCCGCGATTGCGCAAGCCCGCACCCTAGCCGCCCAGGAAGCGCATGCGCGCGCGCTGGCTGCGGGTGCAGTGGACGCCCAGGTGGTGTTCAGCCAAGAAGACAACCAGGTCAACAATGACATTGACGGCAATGTGTTTTTTGAAGCTACTGTCACCGCCACTGCCTGGGGCCGCCCGAGGCGCAAAGTCTTGCAGGCCTGAGCGCCGCGCTTAAGACTTTGGCGAGAAGCTGAACCATGTCCTTACGCCCCGCCTTGCGCGCCGCTTTGCAAGCCCAGGGATTGCATCTGCGCGGCGGCTTTTGCCCGCAAGCCCATGAAGCCATCGGCCTGCCCGATGGCCGGGATGCTGCCGTGCTATGGCTGGCAGGTAATGTAGGCGGCTCGATGTGGGCCCACTTCCAATCGTCGCCCCTGGCCCACGATGGCCTGCCCGATCCGCTGGACCGCTGGAGTCGGCAACTCGGCGACACACTGGCGCAGCAGTTTGGCGGGTTCGCGCTCTACCCTTTTGATGGGCCACCCTTGCTGCCCCATTACCACCCGTTTCAACAATGGGCCAGCCGCTGCGAAACACTGTTTCCAAGCCCCTTGATGCTGCGCATGCACCCGCAGCACGGCTTGTGGCATGCCTACCGCTTTGCCCTGGCATTTCCCACCGTGGACGCGGATGATCGGGCCGCATGCAGCCACAGCATGGACGCTGCGCCACTGGATGAAAACCCCTGCCTGCGTTGTGCCGAGCAGCCTTGTCTGCAGGCCTGCCCGGTGCAGGCCTATGACGGGCAGCAGTTTGCGCGGGATCGCTGCCGCGACCATGTGCGCCATGACGCGGATGAACAATGCCTATCGGGCGGTTGCCTTGCGCGCAATGCCTGTCCGGTGGCGCCACCACTGCGCTATGCAGACGCCCAAGCGCGCTTTCATATGCAGGCCTTTGTGACCGCCAAGGGCTAGCTGCGAATGCTTTTGGCGGCCTTTGCCAGCGTCCGTGCGCTATAGCCCCAAGCTGGCCTTGAGTTTGCGATAGTTCATCTCGGAGACCGCCCACATCACGGCGCCGAAAGCCGCGCCGCAGCCGAACCACAACACAGCGCTGCGCAAGGCGTCGAACAGCTCCAATGGCTCCGCACGCAAAAGGGTTTGCACGAGGTACATAAACACATACAAAGGCAGGCCCCAGCCGATGAGGCCTTTGCGCAGGACATACCGCAGTGCACCCGCCTTGCGCTCGCGTTCCCAGCGGGCCACCGCGATGACGGCCACCCGCCCGCCCGTCAGGGCAGCGGCAGCCGGTTTGAGCCAGGGCAATGGCACCTGGGAATGCAAATACACCGCACGAATTTTTTCGACAGACCAACGCAAAAGCCAACGCGCCCACAAGGCGTTCAGCAGCCAGCCCAGCACATAGCCACACAGCAGTTGCAGCACCAAAGCGGCGAGAAACGCTGCCACCCACATCCGGCCCGCAGGATGGTCCAACAAGCGCGTCTGCGCGGGGATGCCCTCCAGTTGTTCCAACCATTGGGCAAAAAAGAGGCTGGGGACAAGCGCCAGCAACATGCAGGCCAGCGGCAGCGCACTGAGCGCTACTTGGATGCGCAGGCGCAGGTTCTGGGGCACCAGGGAGTTCAAAGCAAGCGGCGTCATAGGCAGATCTTACGCATGTGGGCGTGGGCCGCGCGCCTGACGTGGCGAGAAGGAGGAGCACAAGCGGCGCAGGCAGGGTTATGATGGGTCGGCAGTCCTGCGCTAGGGCAGCACTTATTCCTAGATCGCGCTGCTTTGGCGCCATGCGCGATCGCAAGCCATCCGTGAAGGAAATCCTCCATGCTCGATACGACCCATCGCACTTTGGTGACGCAAGAACAGATGTCTTTGGCGTTTGCCAGCCAGGCCGCTACCGCATTGCGCCTGCGCAGCTCGACGGCACAGGAGCGGATCGCCAAAATTACCAAACTCCGCGATGCCGTGCTAGCGCGGCGCGAAGAGTGGTACCGGCTGGCGGCGGCCGATCTGGGCAAACCAGCGGCGGAGGTGGACATCGGTGAGATTCTGCCGATTTGCGTAGAGGCCAATGACGCCATTCGTAACCTGAAAAAATGGATGCGACCTAAGCGTGTATGGCCCACCCTGATGACCGGGGGTACCCGCAGCGAAGTGCAATTCGCACCCAAGGGGCGCTGCCTGATCATCGGCCCCTTCAATTACCCGCTGAACCTGACCCTGGGGCCGCTGGTGTCCGCCCTGGCAGCGGGTAATACGGTCATCATCAAGCCTTCGGAGCTGACGCCGCATCTGTCGGGAATGATCAGCCAGTTGATAGGCGAATTGTTTGCGCCCGATGAGGTCGCGATTTTTCAGGGCGACGCCGATGTGTCTAAGGCCTTGCTGGATATGCCTTTTGACCATATTTTCTTTACTGGTAGCCCGGCGGTGGGCAAGTATGTGATGGGCGCGGCGGCCAAGCATCTGGCCAGTGTGACCCTGGAGCTGGGCGGTAAAAGCCCGACGATTATTGATGCCAGCGCCGATCTGGAATTGGCCGCCACCAGCGTGATGTTTGGCAAGTTTTCCAACGCCGGTCAAACCTGTATCGCGCCAGACTATGTGTTTGTCCACGAAAGCGTGAAAGAACGCTGGCTGGCGTGCTGCAAGGCAGAACTGAGCAAGGCCTACGGCGCAGACGCGCCAGCGCAGCAAGCGAGCAAACATTACACCCGCATCGTCAATCCGCGGCACACGGCGCGTATCAAAGCGCTGCTCGATGACGCCAAAGCGCATGGCGCTACCGTGCTGGCAGGTGGTGCGGTGGACGAGGCGCAGTGCTATGTGCAGCCCACTTTGCTACACAACATCGGGGCCGGGGCGCGGATTTTGGAAGAAGAGGTATTCGGGCCTTTGCTGCCCATCATCGCCTTTACCGACATCCAGCAAGTGATGGCACAGGTCAACGCGGGACCCAAGCCGCTGGCCTTGTACCTGTACAGCCAAAACGAAGCGACGATAGCGCAGGTGCTGGCCCAAACCCAATCGGGTGGCGCTTGCATCAACCACGCCATGATTCACTTCCTGCACGGCAATTTGCCCTTTGGTGGCATCGGCAATTCGGGCCTGGGCAATGCCCATGGCGTCTACGGCTTTAAGGCCTTTAGCCATGAAAAAGCGGTAGTGCGCACCCAGTTTTCCATGGCTGCCACCCTGCTGCGTGCAGGCCCGGTGCCGGCCTGGCTGAGCAAAGTGTTGCGCGCCAGCTTTAAGTGGGTCTAGGCACAGCTCCAGCCCTTGCGTGGCCATAGGCCCGCGCACAACGCCGTCCATACAGGCCTGGCGGCGGCGTTGTTAGGCGCTCCGCATAGCTGCCTACAGCTCCCCACGGCGGGAGGCACAGCAGCGCCACAAACCTCCACAGCAGGCAGAACTTGGGGGGCGATCGGAGCACTTGAGGGCACTGCCTAGCCCACCGACCCTCCCTATTTGGCTGATACATCTCAGTGGACATGGTGGGACTACCCTGCTGTGCTTAAGGCTTTTACTGGGCTACTTGCAAATGCGAACAATTCGCGTTTACACTGTTCGCATCCTTAACCTGTATGGCAAGTCCCATGATGAAAACCTTGAAAAACCTGCTGCTTGTTCCTCTGGCCCTATGGTCCGTCGTTGGTGCCGTCCCCGTCTTCGCGGCCGATACCGAACTACAACTGGTCATAAAAAACCACCAGTTCCAGCCCACCGAAATCAAAGCTCCCGCTGCGCAAAAACTGCGCATCCTGGTGCACAACCAAGACAGCACGCCCGAAGAATTCGAGAGCCATTCCCTCAAGCGGGAAAAAATCATCCCCGGTGGCGCAAAAGCCACCATCCTGGTCGGCCCGCTCAAGCCCGGGCGCTACGAGTTCTTTGGCGAGTTCAACCCAGCCACTGCCAAAGGCACGCTGGTCATTGAGTAAATCTTCACCTATCGGGAGAGGCCTATGTTTGCCAGTGCATTGATTGTGTTTCGCGAAACGCTGGAGGCGGCGCTGTTTATCGGCATCGTCGCCGCGGCCACGCGTGGTCTCGCGGGTCGCACGCGCTGGATAGTGACCGGTGTCGCCGGTGGCCTGCTTGGCTCGCTGCTGCTGGCGGCGAGCATGGAGCAGCTCAGCGACATGGCTGGCGGCGCCGGCCAGGATGTGTTGAACGCGCTATTCCTGTCGATGGCGCTTGCCATGCTGGCCTGGCATTGCATCTGGATTTCCACCCACGCCCGCGAGATGGTGCAACAAGCCAAGCACGTCGGTAGCCAGGCCCGCGAACAAGGCCAAGCCCTCTGGGCGATTGCGATCGCGGTGGGCGTGTGTGTGCTGCGCGAAGGCGCGGAAACCGTTTTGTTTATCGGCGGCGTTGCGGCCAGCGCGCAAAGTGGCTGGCAAGCTTTGCTGGCCGGTGCTGGCGTGGGCCTGCTCAGCGGGCTGGGCATGGGTTTGCTGATCTACTTGGGTCTGACGCGCATCAAAGTGCAATATGTATTTGCAGTAAGCAATGCATTTTTGTTGTTGCTAGCGGGCAGCTTGGCCAGTCAATTGGCCAAGGTACTCACGCAGGCCGACTGGGTGGGCGTGGGCAGCGAAGCGCTGTGGGACACCTCGGCCACGCTCGCTGAGGACTCAGCGCCAGGTATGTTGTTGCATGCCTTGGTAGGCTATGACGCCAGCCCCAGCGCTTTGCAGCTGGGCTTCTACTTGGTCGCAATCGCCTTTATTTGGCTGGCAAGCCGCCGTGTACAGGCCAGCTTGTCGCCGCCAGGCCGACCAGGCTTGCGCGGCGCTTAACCGTAGAACAAGAAAAAGCCGTTCAGCGAGGATAAAGTGCCTAGGAGCCCCAAGCCCATACCGGCGAAATACAAAGCCGGTATGGAGCCGATGATGGAGACCGATAGCAGCACAATGGCAATTTGCAAAGCGCCTTCGGCATAGTCAAACCAAGGGTCCTGGCGAATCGCATGGTCGCGGATGGCTTCATGCTCCTTGGCCCGCACCATCAGCTCTTTCTTGCCCTCTTGGGTCGCGGGCTCAGACTCGTAGCGGTCTATGGTTTTTTTGTAGTCCTCGATTTTCTTTTGCGTCGCTTCCTTGGCCGCAGCGTTCATCGTTGGCTCGCGCAACAATTGCAGTTCCATATCGGTCGCCGCCACTTTGAGGGTCGTTTGGCGGATCGACTTGGCCTGGTAAAACGCGTAGGTATTGGCAGCCAGAATGTTTTCCTGCGTAATATCCTTACCAGAGTTAGAGCCACCCAGACTGGTAATCGCCAGCACCATGGCAAAAATAGAAATCGTCAGGGCCGTACGGTTTTTCTGGCGGTTGCTGTCACCCGACGCGTGATCATCGTCACCCTCGATCAGTTCAGATGCTTCATGTGCTTCCATGGAATGGCTCCTTGCAAAATATGAGATGGCCCAAGTGTAGGGTGCGGCTGTGACAGCCGGGACGCTTGGGCAGGATCAGGCGCTGGCCTGGCCATCCAGGGGGGATGCCAGCGTGCTTTCACCGCCAAAACGGCGGTCGCGCTGGCTGAACCAGACGATGGCTTGGTCCAGCGCTTCGGGGGTGAATTCAGGCCAGAGTAAGTCGGTGAAGTAAAGCTCGGTATAGGCCATTTGCCAAAGCAAGAAATTACTCATGCGTGATTCGCCACCGGTGCGAATCATCAGGTCCGGTTCGGGCGCATCGGCCATTTGCAAATAGGGCGCGAGGGCCGCATCGGTGATGGCATCGGAGTGGGCCTGCGGATTGGCCTGCTGCCAGGCTTTAAAGGCCTGCAGTATGTCCCAGCGCCCGCCATAATTTAAGGCCAATGTCAGCGTGATAGTGCTGTTGTGCGCCGTCAGTTCCTGCGCATCGGCAATCAGCGCCTGCACCCGCGCGTCAAATTTGGATATGTCGCCAATCACCCGCAAGCGTACGCCTTGGGCCCGCAGGTCGCCGATTTCCTTTTGCAGGTAGAGCTTGAGCAAACCCATGAGCGTGCCCACCTCTTCCATCGGGCGGCGCCAGTTTTCAGTACTAAAGGCAAAAAGCGTCAGGTGACGGATACCGCGCTCGGCACAGGCCTGCACCAGCGCACGCACTTTGCGCGCGCCTACGGTATGTCCGGCGGCTTTGGGTAAACCACGCGCACTCGCCCAGCGGCGGTTGCCATCCATAATGATGGCAATATGTTGCGGCAGTGCGGAGCGATGGGAAGTTGGCACAAAAATGGGGGTAAACCGGTGCGCTACTAGCCGACCCACGCGGCCGGATTCCGCGCGGAGGTTCGGCGATTTTAGCGGTTTGGCCCCGCCAAGGGCATCTTTTTTCTATCCGTCCTGAGGGACAATGCAAGGGCAACAGGCCCGCCAAGCCCCATCGGCCACTTGGTGGGCCTAAGCAGCCAGACTGCAAAACGGCAGCGCATTTAGCGAGATACGGCATTGAGCATACAAACCGACGATTTTTCCCCCGCACCGGCGCCCCGCATGGTGTCCGCAGCGCCGCTGTCTGGCCCGGAAGAGGCCATTGAGCGCGCGCTGCGTCCCAAACTGCTGGACGACTATGTGGGCCAGGCCAAGGTGCGCGAGCAGTTGGAGATCTTTATCGGCGCGGCACGAAAGCGCGACGAGGCGCTAGACCATGTGCTGCTGTTCGGCCCGCCAGGCCTGGGCAAGACCACGCTAAGCCACATCATCGCCCATGAATTAGGCGTCAACCTGCGCCAAACCAGCGGCCCGGTGCTGGAAAAGCCCAAAGACCTGGCCGCGCTGTTGACCAATCTGGAAAAAAACGACGTACTCTTTATTGATGAAATCCATCGCCTGAGCCCGGTGGTAGAAGAAATCCTCTACCCTGCCCTAGAGGATTACAAAATCGACATCATGATCGGCGAAGGCCCGGCGGCACGCTCCATCAAGCTTGATTTGCAGCCCTTTACCCTGGTGGGCGCGACCACGCGCGCGGGCATGCTGACCAACCCGCTGCGCGACCGCTTTGGCATCGTGGCGCGGCTGGAGTTTTATACGGCCGAGGAACTGCAGCGCATCGTGACGCGCAGCGCCGGGCTGCTCAAGGTGCCCATGGCCGAGGAAGGCGGATTTGAAATCGCCCGCCGTTCACGCGGCACCCCGCGTATTGCCAACCGCTTGCTGCGCCGGGTACGCGATTACGCCGACGTCAAGGGCGTGGGCACGATCACCCTGGACATCGCCAACCTAGCGCTCAAGATGTTGGACGTGGATCCGCAAGGCTTTGACCTCATGGACCGCAAACTACTCGAAGCAGTGATTCACCGCTTTGACGGCGGGCCGGTCGGTTTGGACAACATCGCCGCCAGCATTGGCGAGGAGCGTGAGACCATTGAAGACGTGATCGAGCCCTACCTCATTCAGCAAGGCTATCTGCAACGCACGCCGCGCGGTCGCATTGCTACGCTGGCAGCCTACCGGCATCTTGGCGTAGCAGCACCTGCAAGCCAGGCCCAGGATTTACTGAGTTAGGTCCAAAGACCCAAGCCGCCCAGCAGCGCCAAAGCAGCTGCTTGCACTGCCAAGGTTTCTAAGGCGCGCAAGCGGCCTTGTAAGTAAGCGCCCATCGCCCAAGCGGCAGCGCACAATGCGGCGCAATACAGCGCCGCATTTTGCCAAGGCATGGCATCGGCATGCCATAAAAACACGGTACTGACTGCCATCAAGCCAAGGTATTGCAAAGAGGCAAACCAACGCTGCCGCGGGTCCAAGGGCGGGGCAAAGCGCTGCACCTGCGCTAGGTCAAAACGGGCATGCGGCGGGGCACCGGGAGGCTGCCAACCCGGAGGTTTGAACCAGACAGCCAGTTTGTCGCGCCAGCGCGGCGTGCGCCAGGCAGTGGCGGCTAAACCGGCATAGACCTCCAGATTGGCCCACAAAGGGTCCCAGCTATTGAGCGGTGCGCGGGTGCCGTACACGCAGCGTGCATCCTCTTCTTGGAAGGTGCCAAACAGCCGGTCCCAGACCACCAAAATGCCACCGTAGTTGCGGTCCACATAGCCGTCATTGACCGCGTGGTGTACCCGGTGGTTGCTGGGCGAGCAAAACACGCGGTCAAACCAGCCGAGCTTGCCCACATGTTCGGTATGCACCCAAAATTGATAAAGCAAATCTACCAGCGCCACGATGCCAAACAAGAGCGGTGGCACCCCCAGCAGCGCCAGCGGCAGGTAAAACAGCCAGCCCAACAGCCCCCCGCTGGAGGTCTGGCGCAAGGCGGTGGACAGGTTGTACTCTTGGCTCTGGTGGTGCACCACATGCGCAGCCCAGAAAACAGCCACTTCATGCCCGGCGCGGTGCAACCAGTAGTAGCACAGGTCGTAGAGCAAGAGGGCGCCGAGCCAGCCGTACCAATGGTTCCACACATCGGCATCTGGAAACAGAGCGATGCGCTCAAACACCCAGGCATAGGCCGCAATGCCGATGAATTTGGCCAGTACACCGACTACCTGGCTGAGCAGACCCAGGCTCAGGCTGTTGAGCGTGTCACTAAAAGCGTAGCTGCTGCGTGCAAGGGCGCCGTTGCTTCGTTGGCGCCGATCCCACCATATTTCTAAGGCCATCGCCGCCAGAAATACCGGAAATGCAAAAACAATGATTTTGGACATAGGCCTATTGTGGTCCCTCCACACGAATGGGGCAGCGGGATAAACCCTGCAAAAAAGTGTCTCTGGGCCTAAGCGCCGAATTCATCGCGCGGGCCTTGGTCCAGATGCGCGGTATCGGCCCAGCCTACCAAAGTCAGGGCCTGCGGCGTCCACAGCAAGCGGTTGATGGCGCAATTGCCCAAGTCCCAGGTGCGCGCCGCGCTAATGCCTTGGCCGGTGGCCAGGCGGTAGAACACATCCAGCACGCCGCCATGCGTCACGATGGCCATATGTTCGCCGGGATGCTGTGCGGCGATGGCGTCCATCGCCAGGTGCACCCGCGCAAACACCTCGGTTTGGCTTTCACCGCCGGGCGGCGCCCAGGCCGGGTCGCGCTGTTTCCAGCGCAATGCGTCCTCGGGGTGCAATTCCCCCACCTGCGCATAAGTCAGCCCTTCGAACCGGCCAAAGCAGCGCTCGCGCAAGCCCGGGTGGACGCGGATGTCAGGCAAGGCGATACCACTGTGCCGGGCAATCGCCTGCGCGGTATGGTGGGCGCGGCAGAGGTCGCTGCTGTAAATCACTTGGAGCCCGCTATCGGCCAAGGCCGCACCCGTGCGCTCGGCCTGCCAGCGGCCTAAGTCGTTGAGGTCGATATCCAACTGACCTTGTAATCGCGTGATGGCATTCCAAGCGGTTTCGCCATGGCGTACGGCGGTAATGCGGGTGGGTGACTGGCTAGGCAGGGCGCTGCTGCTCATGGGCGCAGTTCCATGCCGCCTGGGCCGATTTCCACCTTGACCAGGCTGGGGTTAGAGCTGCCCTGCGGAAAATCGCGCATCGCAGCCAACAGCACCGCGGGCAGGATATTCGCCTGATCGCTCCAAGGGCCGGTGTGCTGGCCCGAGGCCTCGTACACCACTTCGCGGCTGATCGCATCACGCACCAAGACTTGCACTTGAAAGCGATACAGCATGGGCTCCAGAGGCAGGCGCATGAAGGGCAAGGCTAAGGCCGGGTCACCGGGAGAAAACCTCCAGCGCCGCATGAAAATCGGCTCATTGCGCTGCACCTGCTCACTGGCCACACTCAATTGCACCGTATAGCGCGGCGCTTGGCTGCTTATCGTCAAGCCCAGTCGCTGCAAAACGGGTATGGCCCAAGTTTCTCGCTGCGCTTGCGCCACCGGGTCCGCTTGCTGCGAGGGCAGTCGATCAAATTGGTAGCTCGCCGCAGCCAGGTCCGGCGTAGCACTGCGAAAGCTGCGCACTTCGCTGTCGATCAACCGGGTGCTGGCGCAAGCGCTCAATGCGCCTAAGCACACCAGTAAGCCAAGCCGCAATGCCAAACGCATCAGTACACGCATAAATGCCTAGCTCAGCCTTAGCGGTCGGACCATTGCACCGCGCCCAGTGCAGGCAGGCCATGCAATGGCAGGGCCGGCAGGTCTTCGGCGTCGAAAGCTTTGTCGCCATCGACCTGCGGCAGGCCGGTGGTTTGGATATTTTTGAAGTCGTGGCGTGCGGTGTCCATCAAATGCGAGGGCACCACGTTTTGCAAGGCGGTAAACATGCTTTCAATACGGCCAGGGTATTGCTTCTCCCAGTCGCGCAGCATATTGCCGATTTGTTTGCGTTGCAGGTTTTCTTGGCTGCCGCACAAGGTGCAGGGGATGATGGGAAATTGCCGTTGCGCAGCCCAGCGCGTGAGGTCTTTTTCGGCCACATAGGCCAGGGGCCGGATCACGATATGG
>CANKNK010000026.1 GCA_947483455.1 Comamonadaceae bacterium
AACACATCCGCCGAAGCAATGCTGGCAGCCAGTAAATCGGTGCCCTTTTTCTGCATCGCAACGCAGGCACCGACCAAGGCCCAAACATCGCGCCCAGCGGCTTCCAGGCGGCCCAAGTAGGGCGCTACGAAATGTGCACCTTGTTGTTGGGACCAGAGCAATTGCACCGGGTTGGCAACACCGGTAATCAAAAGGCCCAAGCCGCGTGCCCGCACTGCCGCCATCAGCGCTGCCCAGTCGGCGTGGCAGGGCAATTTCATGGTCAGCGCTACACCTGAATCAGTGCTTTGTTTCTGCAAGACGTCCATCCAAGCGTGCGCCTCCCGCAAATCCGCGCGCGGCAATTGCAGCATGAGCGCCCGCAGCCCGGCGTCCGCTGCCTGACCCAGCAGGCGCTGGTAGGTGGGCAAGGTCACTGACAGACCGGCACGGTGGACCAAGCTCGGGTTGGTGGTAGCCCCGGCAATTTCCGGGCATCCGGCAGGCAACTGCCAGTGGCGATGGTCAGCAGAATCAATAAACAGCTTCATACCGTGTCCCGCTTGAGAAAAATATCTTTATCCGGGAAAAACTGGCTGTGCAGGGGTAGCAAGGCGCCACCCAGCGCGCGCGCATAGCTGCCGATGTGGCCCATTAGCAACTGCGGCTGGTACATGCCGTCAAACGCGTAATTGGCCAGTCCCGCCTGGGTGCGCTCCAATAGCGCTTGCATCAGCGGCGGCGCTAGCGCGCCGTCCAGTACGACAGCATCCAGGTCCAGCAGGGCCGCTGCGCTGGTAATCGTCATGGCCAAGGCGCTGGCGCTTTGCGCGAGCCAGGGCTCGGTGTAGGCGGCGTATGCGCTGTCCATGATGGAGGGGTTGTGCAAGAGTAAGGGGTCGTGCCCCGCTTGCAGCAGGCTTTGCTCCAGCTGCCACCCCGAGGCCATTTGCAAAAGCTGGAGTGGTCGCCCTGGGTGCGATAGGTCTGAGCCCTGTCCGAGCGCGACCGGCAAGGAGCCTATGGCCCCCGCATTGCCATGCTCACCGCCCATGATGTGGCCCGCCAGCACCAGCGCGCCACCAATAAATGTTCCGGCATAGATGTACAAAAAACTACTGACGCTTTGGCCGTGGCCTTGCAACAGTTCGGCCACGCAGGCTGCGGTCGTGTCTTTAGCAAAGTCCACTGGCAATTCGGTATGCGCCTGCACCCGGGCATGCAAGTCCACATGCTCCCAGCGTGCCAGGGCTTGCGCGGCCTGCCCGCCCAGCACATCTGCCCATTGGTGCAAAAACAGGGGGGCGGCCAAGCCAATGCCGACGACGCGGCTCCAGGCCTCACCAAGGCGCTGCTGGAGTGTGTCCAGTCCCTGCACGATTTGCGGGATCAGCAAATCGGGGTCAGGGTATTCATAGCGGTAATCTAGGCGTTCCACCATGGCTCCGCAAAAATCGACCACCACCAATTGCAGGCTGCGTCGCCCGAGTTGCACGCCAATGCTGTATGCCCCTTGGGGGTTGAGTGACAGGGGCACCGAGGGTTGGCCGATCCGGCCGCGTACCCGGTCTTGTTTGATCAAGAGGCCATCCTCCAGAAGACGTCCCACGATGATGGCCACCGTCTGGCTTGATAAATGTGTCATGCGCGCCAAGTCGGCCTTGGCAATAGCGCCATGATGCCGAATGGCTTGCAAGACAATGCGCTCATTGAACTGACGCATACCCACATGGTTAGACCCACGCATGCGGCGCGTGTCGCCATTACCCGAAGTCTCGGGTGCTGGGGGGGTAGTTTCCAGTTCGTCGTACGCCATGTAAGCCTAGGGAAGTATCACGCCCTTGCAGAATAAAGCATTGCCATAGGCCGTGACCTCCCCGCTTTGCACAATCAGGCTGGCGTCTTTGGCCCGTTCATAAAAATCAAAGCGCTCCAGCGCTTGCACGGCGGTCGGCTTGCCCATGGCCTGGGCAACCAGCACTGCAAGGGCTTCTTGGGCCGCTGTGCGGTATCCGGCGGGGCTGTGACAAACCTGCATATAGGCGGCCGGCGGATCGACGTCGACTGCCAGTGGAAATACCGACAAAACCGCGCGACTAACCCGCTCCAGGCTGTGGCCCGGTAGCCGCACGACCGGGCGACCCTGGGCTAGTAAATCGGCCGTGAAGTTGGCGTCCACGACGGCCACCCATTCGCCATGTCCCATAGCGCATAGGTGCATCAACAGCTCGGGCGTAAGCAGAGGGTCGATACCGATCAGCATGTCGCGGCCTGCGCTGGCAGTTGCGCCGGGTCGATGGCGCCAGTGATCAAGCCCACAATTTCCTGGGGCGTGGTCTGGGATCTAAGTCGGTTGCAAATAATGCGCCCTTGGCGGAACACCCAAATGCGGTCGACCAGATCAAACACCTGGCGCAGGTTGTGGCTGATGAGGATCAAAGGCACGCTACGCGCCTTCAAGCCACGAATAATTTCTTCCACCCGCGCCGTCTCTTGCACCCCCAGAGCGGCAGTAGGCTCGTCCAGGATGATCAGTTTTTTGGCAAATCCGGCCGCTCGGGCGATGGCTACGCACTGGCGCTGGCCGCCGGACATGCCGCGCAGCGTTTCGGACATGTCTTGAATCCGCACGCCGGTGGTGGCGAGCATCTGCGCCGATTGCTCGCGCATGGCTTGGTGGTTCAGCACCGACAGCGGCCCCAGGTTCCAACGGGTGATTTCGCGGCCCAAAAATATATTGGATGGCACGTCCAAGTCCTCGGCAAGCGCCAGGGTTTGGTAAACCGTCTCGATGCCTTGTTCGCGCGCATCGAGCGGCGAGGCGAAGTGCATAGCGCGTCCGTCCAGGGCGATTTGCCCGTCGCTGGGCTGCTCGACACCGGTAATCAGGCGCACAAATGTGCTTTTGCCCGCGCCGTTGTCGCCGACGATGGCTGCGTGCTCGCCCGGGGCGAGGGAAAAATGGGCATCGGTGAGCGCTTGCACACCGCCGTAATGGCGCGTCAGGCCGCTAATTTGCAGCACAGGGGTGGAGGTAGTCATGGCAGTCTGTATGGATGGAATCCGGTAAGCATGCCAGATTTATGGGGTATCGGGTATTAGTAAAACTACTAGGTTTATTTAGTCTGATTTTGCGGTGTAATTGCGTTTCAGCAGTAGCCTTGGAAGCCAAATGGCCTGTTGAAACCTGGAATTCCTAGCGCTTGAATCTATTTTGGAGACACTCTCATGATGCAAAAACGTACTTTCGCTCGCCTGGCCCTGGCCGTGGCGGTCACTTCGCTGTGTGGGCTAGCTCAGGCGGCCGACATCACTGTCGCCTACATCACCAACGGCAACACCAACGAAGGTTGGACCCTGATAAACGGCGGTGCCAAAAGAGCCGGCGCTGCCGCAGGCGTCAAGTTCATTGAACTGGCGGCGGAAAAAGGCGAGTTGTCCAAGCAACTGGCGATCGTCGAGGACATGATCACCCGCAAAGTCAATGCCATTGCGATCGCCCCCGTGGACTCGGCCGGTATTGCCCCTGCCATTAACAAAGCCCTGGCCGCCGGTATTGCCGTGGTCGCGGTGGACACCGGTATCACTGGCGCCAAGATCACCTCTTATGTGGCCACCGACAACATCAAGGCCGCCAATGTGCAAGGCCAATGGGCTGCTGAGCAGATCAAAGACGGTGACACCGTGATTTATGTGACGGGCGACCAAGGCCAAAGCACCGGTCAGGAGCGCAAGAAAGGCTTTGTCGACGCGCTCAATGCGGTGCGCAAAAACGTCAAGATCGTTGAAGTCGCCACCACCTGGGACCAAACCATGGCCCAAAACGGCGTCGAAGCCGCCTTGCGCGCCAACGCGGGCGCCAAAGTCATTGCCTGCGCCTGGGACGGCGGCGCGCTGGGTGCGAAAGCGGCATTGATGGCTGCGGGCAAAAAGCCCGGCGAAGTCAAGATCGCTGGCTTTGACGGCTCACCCGGCGGCCTGGACATGATGAAACAAGGCTGGCAGCAAGCCAACGCCGCACAGATGTTGGCCAAAATCGGTCGGGTCGGCGTCGAAACCGCCATCGCAGCTGCCCAAGGCAAGAAGGTCGAAGCGCGCATCGACACGGGCTCTTTCCTGGTGCTGCCTGCCAATGTGGACGCTTTCGCCAAAGACTCGGGTGTTGGCCAATTCATGAAAGCCAAATAAGCCATGAAACAGCTCACCCGCCAGGAATGGTATGGAGCGCTGGTCGCAGTGCTGGTACTTACTGGCCTGCTCAGCGTGGCCTCGCCGTACTTTTTCACGACGGGCAATCTGTCCAACATTCTGGTGCAGGCTTCGGTCATCGCCTTGTTGGCGGGTGGGCAAACTTTTGTGATTTTGACTGGCGGCGTTGATTTGGCGGTCGGTGCGCTCACTGCCTTGGCCGGGGCAGTTGCCGGTTTCATGATGGTCAAGCTAGGTATCTCGCCGATGTGGGCGGTGGCTGCAGCCTTGGGTATTGGCGCGGCAGTGGGGGTATTCAATGGTTACCTGGTTGCCTTTGTGGGCATTCCAGCGTTTATCGTGACATTGGGCGGGTTGACGCTGTGGCGCGGCCTGGCTTTTGATTTGACCGGTGGCTTTGACAATGCCGGACTGCCGGACCCCTTCCCGTTTATAGGCTACGGTGCGTTGGCCGGCATCCCCATGCCCACGGTGCTGACCGGCCTGTACTACCTGCTGATGGCCTTTGTGCTGTCGAGCACCAAAATCGGCCGCTATGTGTATGCCATGGGCTCTAACGAGATGGGTGCGCGCCAGGTGGGAATCAACATCCGTTGGTACAAGCTCGCCGTGTACGTGATCTCAGGCCTGAGTTGCGCCCTGGGCGCCTTGGTGCTGATGGCACGCATGGATTCGAGTAGCGGCAAGATGGCCCAGATGTTTGAGTTGGACGCTATAGCCGCGGTGATTTTGGGCGGCACCTCTTTATTTGGCGGGCGCGGCAGTATTTGGGGCAGCCTATTGGGCGCGGTGCTAATCACCATGATCCGCAACGGCATGAACCTCATGGAAATATCGCAGTTCAAGCAAATGATGGCCATCGGCGCGGTGGTCATTTTGGCGGTGTGGATCGACGTGCTCCGGCGCAAACACTTGCTCAAAAAATAATTCTCTGCGCTAGACCATGGCACACGCAAGCCGCATCTACGTTCTAGGCGAGGCCTTGATGGACTGTGTCATGCAGCCGGATGGACACTTTTTGCCCTTGCGTGGTGGTAGTCCCTACAACATGGCCCGCGCGGCGTGCCTGCGCGGCGCCTATGTGCGCTACCTCAACCCGCTGTCCAAGGATGCATTCGGCCGTGAACTAGCGGCGCAATTGCAAGGGGATGGCGTGACTTTGGGCACAGCAGACAGCCAGGCACCCACCTCGCTGGCGCTGGTCCAACTTCACCAGGGCCAGCCCAGTTACAGCTTTTACCGGGAAGGCGTCGCCGATAGAGACTACCGTGTGGAGACCATGGCCGCCTTGCTTAGGGACGCAACAGTGGCCCATGGACCCGGGATATTGAACGTGGGCTCGCTGCTTTTGATTCCTCCAGAAAATGAAAAAGTGCAGGCATTGCTGGAATTGGCGCGCACAATGGGCTGGACCATCAGCATGGACATCAATATGCGCCCCCAAGTGGCGCATGATGTGCCGGCCTATGTGCACGCTGTCAAGGCCTTGATGGCGCAGGCCGATTGGCTCAAAGCCAGTGACGAGGATTTGCAGGTCTTGGGTTGGGCGGCGCCTACGCTGGCCGAAGCGCCGGGCTTGGTGCAAGCACTGCGCAGGCAATGGGCGCCGCGGGCCAGGCACATCGCCTTGACCTTTGGCGCGCAGGGCGCGTATTTGCATGTGGGCGAAAGTGGCATCGCGATGGCGGCGCCGCGCATTGCCGTGGTCGATACCGTAGGCGCGGGTGATACCTTTTGGGGCAATTGCGTGGCCGACTGGGCCATGCAGCCGCAGGCCCCACTACCAACTACTTTGCGCTTGGCGATCCATGCGGCGGCCATCAATTGCGGCCGCAGCGGATGCCAGCCACCTACATTGCAAGAGACGCAGGCTTTTGTTGCGACCCCAGCTGCACCTTAAGAGCGGTGCGAGGCAGCGCGGCTCAAGCGGCTTTTTGCGCTTTAAATCCCATCTCTTGAAGCGCCGCTGCCAGGTGGGCCACGCTGCGGTCGGCGTTGTGCAACTTGTCTAGGCCGAATAGTCCGATGCGAAAGGTCATGAAGTCGGCTGGCTCGTCGCATTGCAGCGGAACGCCCGCCGCCGTTTGCAGGCCCAGCGCTAAAAAGCCTTTGCTGTTGTGCATCGCGTGATCGGTGGTGTAACTGACCACCACACCCGGCGCCTGAAAACCAGGGGCTGCCACACTGCGGATGCCGCGCTCTTCCATTAGCGCGCGCACTTTATGGCCTAAATCCCATTGCTCTGCGCAGACTTTGTCAAAGCCATAGTCCTGCGTCTCATGCATCACTTCTTGCAGACGCGTGATCGCATCGGTGGGCATGGTGGTGTGGTACATGTGGGTGCCGTTTTCATAGGCTTCCATCACTTGGAGCCATTTTTTCAGATCACAGGCAAAGCTGCTGCTGGTCGTGCTGTCAATCGCGCTGCGGGCGCGCTCGCTGAGCATGACCATGGCGCAACAGGGTGATCCGCTCCAGCCTTTTTGCGGCGCGGTGACCAGTACGTCTACGCCAGTGGCTTGCATGTCTACCCAGATGGTGCCTGAGGCAATACAGTCCAACACAAATAAACCACCCACTTGGTGGACCGCATCGGCCACTGCACGCAGGTAGTCGTCGGGCAAGATCATGCCGGCCGAGGTCTCCACATGGGGGGCGAACACGACGGCAGGTTTTTCGGCCAGGATGGTGGCGACCACTTCTTCGATGGGGCAGGGAATCCAAGCCGATTGGCTATCTTGGCCTACGCGCCGAGCCTTAAGCACGGTGGAATGCGCCGGGATGTGGCCCATATCAAAGATCTGCGTCCAACGGTAGCTGAACCAACCGTTGCGTATCACCAACACGTTTTTACCTGTCGCAAATTGGCGGGCCACCGACTCCATGCCAAAGGTGCCGCTGCCGGGCACCAACACACTGGACTTTGCACCGTACACCTGCTTGAGCATGGTGGAGATGTCACGCATCACGCCCTGGAAACGTTGCGACATATGGTTGAGCGCGCGGTCGGTATAGACAACGGAAAACTCGAGCAATCCGTCCGGGTCGATATGGGGTAGCAATGCGGGCATAGTGGTCTCCGAAAATTTTGGCCTTGAATGGTGTTTAGGAACTAAACAGGAAATTCATCACGTCGCCGTCCTTGACCACGTATTCCTTCCCTTCTGCGCGCATTTTGCCCGCATCCTTAGCCCCTTGCTCGCCACGGAATTGAATGAAGTCTTCAAAGGCAATCGTCTGCGCGCGGATATAGCCTTTTTCAAAGTCGGTGTGGATCACACCGGCCGCCTGCGGACCGGTATCGCCTATATGGATAGTCCAGGCCCGCACTTCTTTGACGCCGGCGGTGAAATAAGTTTGCAAGCCCAACAAGCGGTAGGCCGAACGGATCAGGCGGTTCAGGCCGGGCTCGGTCTGGCCCAACTCTTGCAAGAATAGCAAGCGGTCCTCGTCGCTCATTTCGCTCAGTTCCGCTTCTAGTTTGGCGCTGATGGCCACCACGGGTGCATTTTGCGCGGCAGCAAACGCTTGCAAGCGCTCCAGCAAGGGGTTGTTGTCAAAGCCATCTTCAGCCACGTTGGCCACGAACATCGCGGGTTTTGCGGTGATGAGGAAGAATTGCTTGAGCAAGGGCAACTCTTCTTTGCTGAAGTCCAAAGTGCGCACCGGCTTGGCTTCATTTAGCGCCGATTGGCATTTTTCCAAAATAGCCACTAACTTGATGGACTCCTTGTCCCCCGAGCGCGCTGTTTTGGTCACGCGGTGCAAGGCTTTTTCCACACTGGAAAGATCGGCCAGGCAGAGTTCGGTTTGGATGACTTCGATGTCGGCGATCGGATCCACCCGCCCGGCGACGTGGATCACGTTGTCGTCTTCAAAGCAGCGCACCACATTGATGGTGGCATCGGTCTCGCGGATATGGGCTAAAAACTTATTGCCCAAGCCTTCGCCGGTGCTGGCCCCGGCCACCAGGCCCGCTATATCGACAAACTCGACAATGGCCGGAACTACCCGCTCGGGCTTGACGATGTCCGACAGTTGCGCCAAGCGCAGATCGGGCACCTCCACAACACCCACATTGGGCTCAATGGTGCAAAAGGGGTAGTTTTCTGCCGCGATACCGGCTTTGGTCAGCGCGTTAAACAGGGTCGATTTACCGACATTGGGCAGGCCTACGATGCCGCATTTCATGGGAGAGTCCTTGGTTGGGGGAGGTCGGCACGCGCAAAGGGCGGGTCGCATTCAGGTGCGCCCTGGCGTCTGCTCAGGCGCCCTCTATTGTAATAAAGGCGTTTTGGTGAATTGTGCGCTTAGCGCTGCGCCTTTGCTTGCAGTAGGCTGTACCGACAAGGGGCTTTGCAAGGCGCTTCTACAATGCCCCTCATGGCACGACCTTTCGATGTTTGCATACGTGGCGCCGGTATCGTCGGAAGGGCCCTGGCTTTGCAATTGGCGGCCAAGCGTTTGCGGGTGGCCTTGGTCGATCCTTTGGCTGGCGACCCCGCCAGCGGCCACAGCGATGTGCGCGCCTATGCCCTCAATGCGGCCTCGCGCGACTTGCTCCAAGCATTGCGCTGCTGGCCAGATGCCCAACATGCCACCCCGGTTTTGTCGATGCAGGTCTTTGGTGACCAAGGTGGCGCCTTGCGCTTTGATGCGAGCGAGCAAGCCGCCCCAGCGCTCAATTGGATGGTCGATGTACCGGCACTAGAAGCGCTGCTGGTGCAGGCGCTGGGTTTTCAAAGCCTTGTCACTGTGATGAACGAGCCCTGTACCGCGCCGCTCACCGTTATTTGTGAAGGCAAAACCAGCAGCACGCGCGCGCAGTTTGGCGTGGATTTCGATGTGCAGGCCTACCCGCAACACGCTTTGGCGGCGCGTGTGGATTGCTCTGTGGCGCACCAGCAAGTGGCACGCCAATGGTTTTCAACGCACCAGGGGCAGGGCGAAATCCTGGCCATGCTGCCCTTGGCGGGCGAGCACGGTAGTACCTGCGCTTTGGTGTGGTCGCTAAGCCCTGAGCGCGCATTGGCTATGCAGACGGCGCCCCCTGACGTGTTTTGCCAGGAATTGGGCGCGGCCAGTGGCCAGGCTATGGGCGGATTGACCTTGATCAGCGCACGCAGCGTCTGGCCATTGCAAAGCGCCAGTGCGCAGCAGTGGTGCGGCACCCATGCGCAAGGTGCCTGGGTGCTGGCCGGCGATGCGGCGCATACCGTGCACCCTTTGGCCGGTCAGGGTTTGAACCTGGGGCTGGGTGATGTGGCCGCTTTGGCCAAAGTGCTCGATGCGCGTCCTTACTGGCGCTCGGTAGGCGATATGCGTTTGCTGCGCACGTACGCGCGTGAACGTAAAACCGCGCTGGCTATGGTTGGCGGCACTGGTGACGCCATGCAACAGATTTTTTACCAACAAAACCCCTTGCTTGTTTCGGCGCGCAACTGGGGTATGTCGGCTTTTTCCCGTAGTGGGCCCCTCAAGCAATGGGCGGCGCGCCAAGCCATGGGCTTGCCCTCCGCATTTCCCTAAAAGACCAAGCACCATGAAATTCATAAGTACGCTCACCGCACTGGTGTGCACGCTGGCGCTATCGCCTTTAGCGTCGGCCCAAGAGGATGTGATTCGCAAAAACCTGCCCGCGCGCTTGCCGCAGTTCAAGCAAATAGATGAGGTGCGTAAAGCGGAGATCCCAGGTTTGTACGAAGTGCGTGTCGACGGCACGGAAATTTTCTACACCGACGCCAAGGCCGATTTTCTTATTGAAGGCAGTTTGATCGATACCCGTAGCAAGCGCAACTTGACTGAAGAGCGGGTGGAAAAATTGACGGCGATCAAATTTGAGAGCCTACCGCTCAAAGATGCGTTTGCCGTGGTGCGCGGCAACGGTGAGCGCAAGCTGGCGGTGTTTGAAGACCCCAATTGCGGCTACTGCAAGCGCTTTGAGCGCGATTTGCAAAAGGTCGATAACGTCACGATTTATATGTTTTTATACCCGATTTTGGGTGCTGATTCGGTAGAAAAATCCAAAGCCATTTGGTGTGCCAAAGACCGTGGCACTGCCTGGCTCGACTGGATGTTGCGCGAACAACTCCCCAGTTCGGCCAGTGGTGGCTGTGATGCCACGGCACTGAGCCGCAACGTCGAGTTAGGGCGTAAATACAAGATCAATGGCACGCCTACTTTGCTGTTTACCAATGGCAGCCGCGTTCCGGGTGCCGTGGATGCCAAGAAGGTAGAACAAATGCTGGCCCAGGCGGGGAAAAGCTGAGCTATTTTCGATGAAGCCACTTATGACAAGCACGGGCGTGCGCCCATTGAAGCCTGCTCCCCATAGGGCCCATGCCCCGGTGCATTACCGGGTGGAAGTACTCAGCCAGGCGGCGCACCTGTGGCAAGTGACCATGACGCTTGCAGCACCGGCCAGCAGCCAGTACCTGCGCTTACCGGTGTGGATACCTGGGAGCTATTTGGTGCGCGAGTTTTCCCGGCATTTGCACAGCTTGCAATGCAGCCAGGGCGGTCGCAAGGTCCAAGTGACGCAATGTGACAAAGCTGGCTGGCTGGTAGCCTGTGACAGCGCTCTGCCCCTGGAAATACGCTACCTGGTCTATGCCTTTGACAACTCGGTGCGTACCACCTGCTTGACCGATGTGCGTGGATTTTTCAACGCCAGCAGCCTGTGTTTGATGGCGCAGGACCAGA
>CANKNK010000027.1 GCA_947483455.1 Comamonadaceae bacterium
ATAACTCCACGTTGATCACTCCTGTGTCTCCTGCTCAATGCTGAACAGGACAGTTTGACTACGTGGGTCAAATTTGGATGCAAATTCCTTGGATTAGTGGCTCACTATTGGATGCAATTCAACACACAGCGGGCAGCGTGGTGCTGGCCGACTATGTGAGCAATGCGCGGGGCACCGGCAGCGACAGCGCGGCCAACACCCGCGTCAATGCCGCCGGCTTCCACAAGCTGATGGGTTTTGAGAAGATCGATTTTTCTCAATCCACCGCCGCGCAGACGCTGACCGTGGCCGCCGCCGATGTCAACCGGCTCAGCGAGTCCAACACCCTGGGTGTGGTGCTGGGCAGCAACGACAGCATCAGCGCCACCGGCTTTACCAGCAGCACACCGACCTGGGGCTACTTCAGCTTCAACGGCGTGGTGTATGACCAGCAGTGGACGGCGACGGTGTCGTCGCAGAACATCACCTTGCTTGCGCGGGGCACCACACCGGGCTTTACGGCCATCGCGGGCGCTACCAGCGCCAACAACACCTTGGTGGGTACCTCGGGCAACGACTTGCTGCAAGGCGGCCAGGGCGATGACACGCTCACCGGCGGTGCGGCTGCGGATGCCTTCACCTACGAATTCAACGTGCTGGGCACCGACACCATCACCGATTTCACCAAGTCGCAAGGCGATAAGCTGGACTTGACCGGTTTGATGACGGGCTCGACCATTGTTGCGGGCAATGTGGCGAGTTTCTTGAGCTTGAGCCAAGTGGGCAGTTCCACCGACGCGGTGCTGAAGATCGATCCGACAGGCTCGGGCAACTTCACCAATCCCCAACAAACGGTTGTTTTGACGGGTGCTTGGGTGGCCGGCAATTTGCTCGGCGTCACCGCAACGACGCTTTACAACGAGCGCGTGATTCTTGCGAATGCCGCGAACCAAACCCCCTTGGTGCTGGATTTGAACGGCGACGGTGTCCACACCACCGCGCTGCAACAAGGTGTGGTGTTCGACCTGGCTGCCAAGGGCCAGCCGATGCTCAGCGCCTGGACCGACGGCCAAGATGGTTTGCTGGCCTTGGACTTGAACGGCGACGGCAAGATCAACGATGGCGCTGAGTTGTTTGGCAATGGCACCGATGTGGGCAATGGCAAGGCCAGCGACGGTTATGCCGCCTTGGCGCAGTACGACCTCAATGCCGACGGCGTGATCGACGCGAAGGACGCGGTATTTGACAAACTCCAGGTCTGGGTCGATGCCAATATCGATGCCGTGACCGACGCGGGCGAGTTGCATGCCTTGGCCAGCTTGGGTATTGCGTCCTTGAACTTGCAAGCGACGCCAGGCGCGCAGGTCGACAAGGGCAACACCCTGGGCCTGACATCGAACTGGACCGGCACCGACGGCGCGCAGCACGACATGGCCGACGTGTGGTTTGGTTCACTGTCCCTGGATACCTTGGTGCAACAGGCCACGCACAAGGTGGACTTGGATGCGGACGCCGCAGCCAATACCCAGAATGTGCGCGCAGCCGAGGTGTCGGCGATGGACCAAAAGCTGCTGGTGGTGAAGGCCGCTGCCAACGACGTGGTCCATCTGGACGCCACCGGTTGGAGCAACTCCGGCACCACTACCACGGTGGATAACCATACCTATGTGTTGTGGAATCACGGCGCAGCGCATGTGCTGATCGACCACAACGCGCAGGTACACCAGGTTTTATGAGGCTTGCTCGCAAGCGCTGTACGCGCTTATCCATGATCCGACGTGTTTTTTTGGTTTTACCTTGCCTGATGGTTTACTTTGCGCCCTATGCCCATGCCCAAATGTGTACGCGCGAGTACCTTCCGGTGTGTGGACAAGTACCGGGCGAGCCGCAGGCCCGCACTTTCTCCAACCAGTGCTTGCTGAAGGCGGCCCATGCCGAGGAACTCCAACCCGGGGCATGCGCCAGTGAACCGGTGCACCTAATCGGCGGTGACGCGGATGCCCATGGCTGCAAGGCTTCGGCAGGCTATGTGTGGAACGACGAGTTAGCAAGTTGCGTGCGTCCGTGGTTGAGCAGCGCAGTAACGCTGGAAGTGGCTTCCAAACTGGGCGCCTGCGCGGCCCAGAGCGGCCTGCAGTGTTGGATGGTGCGAGAAATACCCTCGGCTGGGCAAGCCTCTGCGCACAAGCCCAAGCCTGGCTGGGCGCCGCTGGCTGGGCAGGTATTTGGCTTTGCAAAACTGCCCGGCAAGCGCTACACATTGCGCGTACGCAAGGACCAAGCAGACGGTCCGCCAGCAAGTACCTCGGGCACGATGTACACGCTGCTGCGGGTCTTGAAGGAAGCTCCCTAAATGGTGTCCAAGCCTCAGGCATGGGCCTATTCTTTAGGGGCACGCACCACCATTCCAGACCGTGCCGCCAATGTCGCAAGTGGTGGGGCCATGGGCTTGGTCCGTCGCCTGCGCGCAGCCAAGCCTAAGCGTGCAGGCAAGCTTGGCTGGGGGACAGTGGCGGCAATGGGCTGGTTGTTGCTGGGCCTACCCGCATGGGGCCAAAGCGGGGCGGCAAGCCCCAGTATGCCGCCGCTCACCGTGGCAGCACTGTACGCCGCAGCGAAGCAAACACATCCTTTGCTGCAAGCGGCGCGATTAGAAGCGCAGGCCGGCGCTATCGATGTGGCGGCGGTAGAGCGGCAACGTTGGCCCACGCTGTCTGCGGTAGTGGAGTCAGACACGGGCAGCCCCAGCGCACCGCCATCGCACAGCCTGCGTGTACAGCAAATCGTGTGGGACGGGGGGCTAGTGTCCTCCCGCGTCACCGAGGCGCAAAACCAGGTGATCATTAGCAAACTGCGTGTGGAATTGCAGCAAAGGCAATTGTTTTTGCAAATCACGAGTGCATGGCAGGCGATGTTGGCAGCCCATGCCAGGGTCCAGGTGGCGCAAAAAACCATGGACCGGCTCAAGGTCTACAAGGACCAAATGCAGCGACGGGTGGATGCAGAGGCTGCGTCGCGCATTGATTTGGTTTTAGCCACTTCACGGCAATTGCAAACCCAAGTGGAGTTGGATAGCGCGCAAAGAAACTTGAAAGTAGCGCTGCTCAAATTGGAGCAGTTGTCGGGCGAGTTGAATTTGCGCCAGCGTTTGCCATCCTTGGCACCTTTCCCGGGATTGCCCCAGGCGGCACCGTTTATCGACCAATTGCAGCAAACCGATTGGGTGGATGTGGCCACGCGCGCGCCTGCGGTGCAAATTGCGCTGGGCGATGTGGCATCTGCACGCAACCGTTTGCGCAGCAAGGAGGCGGAGCGATGGCCCCAGTTGTATGTGCGCCTGGACCTGCCGCTGGGTAACAACTACCTCAATGCGAGTAATTCCGTGGTGGCTTTTGCCGGTTTGAGTTATGCACCTGGGGCAGGGTTTGCCAATTTTGTGGAAGCCCAGGCGCTGAGCACGCGCGTCAACAAGTCCGCGCAAGGGGTGGAGGCGGCGATGAAAGAGGCCGAAGACAGCTTGCAAAGCGACCGTGAAGAATTTATCAATGCCTACGCGCAAATTACGGCCCTAGAAAAATCGGTGGCCGGCTCGGATGCGGTGCTGGCCTCGTTTGAACGACAGTTTCAGGCCAACCGCAAAACGTGGTTGGACTTGCTTAACCAAGTGCGTGAATTAGCGCAAAACGAATACGCCTTGGTGGACGCGCAGGCGAGCCTCGTGGGTGCGCGTTTGCGACTAGAACTCCATATGGCCACTAACACCACAACGGCGGAGCAGCCATGAATAGCCCACAACAATTCGAATGGGCTATGCAGCGCTTGGCGCAAATGCAAGGCTCCAGCGTAGATGCCTTGGCGCTGCGCGCCAGCTTGGCTGTGTTGAAAGACAGCGCAGCGCCCTTAACCCAGCTAAAAAAAGTGACGGAGCATTTGGGCCTGGACGCCCCCGCGATGCCCGAGGGCCCCGACCGCGCTTACTTGCCCATGCTGTGCCATGCGGGCGACTTGGGCTGGGCGGTGGTGGCCGACTGTGACCCGTCGGGGCAATGGATATTGATCCATGCACATGGACAGCACACGGTGGCGCCAAACGCTTTGCAGGGCAAGGTGGCGTTGGTGAAATTTAACGCCCAGCAAGACGCCCAGCATCTTGCGCAGGCCATGGACGAGAAGCCTGCCATGAAAACGTTTGCGCAGCAGTTGCAGCAAACCTTGCGTCAGTACCGCTTACCGATGATTGAAGCGGGTCTGGCTTCTGCCTTTATCGGCATCATCGCGCTGGCCACTTCGCTGTTTTCGATGCAGGTGTATGACCGGGTAATTCCTTCGCGTAGCGAGTACACCTTGGTGGTCTTGAGTCTGGGGGTGATGCTCAGTATCTTGATTGAATACGCGATGAAGGTGGCCCGCTCTCATTTGATGGACTATGTGGTCGTGGGTTTTGACCAACGCTTATCGCGCGAAGTGTTTCAGCAATTGATGAATTTACGGGTGGACCAGGTGCCTAGCTCGGTCGGCAGCTTAGCCGGACAATTGCGCGGCTATGAACAGGTACGCAGTTTTTACACGGCCAATACCTTGTTCACCTTGATTGACTTGCCCATGGGTGTGGTTTTTTTGGTGATTATTGCCTTGATTGCCAGCCCTTTGGTGGCCTTGGTGCCACTGGTGTTTGGGGGCGTGGCCTTGGTAGTGGGTTTGCGCATTCGCACCAAAGTGAAAGACCTGGCCAAAGAAAGTGCGGCCCTCTCCAATATGCGTACCGGCCTGTTGGTGGAGGCGGTAGAGGGCATTGAAACTATCAAGGCCGGCGCAGGTGGCTGGAAGTTTTTATCGCGCTGGATCAACTACAACAAGATGACTATCCAAGGCGATCTGCGTATGCGCAGTGCCACCGAGAGTGTGGCTTACCTGTCGGCGATGTTGCAACAAATTAGCTATGCCGGTTTGGTGGTCGCTGGGTCTATTTTGGTGATGCAAGGCCACATGACTATGGGCGCCTTGATTGCCTGCTCGATTTTGAGCGGACGGATTTTGGCGCCCGTGATGGCCTTGCCCGGTTTGCTGGTGCAGCACTCCCATGCCAGCGCGGCCTTGGAGGGCCTGGAGCGTCTGTACACCTTGCAATCAGACAACCACGGCATAGCGCATCCCTTGGTACCTACGCATATGAAGGGCCATTACCATTTGGCGGATGTGCAATTTGCCTATGGACAAAATCCGCCGGTCATTGCAGTGCCTAAGTTGGAAATTAGGCCCGGCGAGCGCATTGCCATCGTCGGCCCGATTGGCGCTGGCAAATCGACGCTGCTGCGCATGCTCAGCGGTATGTACCAGCCGCAAAAAGGCAGCATCCGCATCGATGGGCTGGAGCTTGGCCATGTCAGCCGCCAGCTGCTGAGCCAGAAAATTGGCTACTTGCAGCAAGACCATCGGCTGTTTCAGGGCACTTTGCGCGAGAACTTGCTCATTGGCCTACCCGACCCGGGCGACGAAGTGCTTTTTGCCGCTATGGCGCGCACGGGCATGGACCGCATTGTCGGCGGCCACCCCAAAGGTCTGGAGCGTCCCATCATGGAAGGCGGCAAAGGCCTGAGCAATGGGCAAAAGCAATTGGTCGCTTTCACCCGTTTGATTTTGTGCAAGCCTGAAATTTTGCTGCTCGATGAGCCCACCGCCACCATGGACGATATGCAAGAGCGCCAGTGCATGGCGGTGCTGGCCGAAGAAGCCAATGCCGGCAAAACGCTGGTGGTCGTGACCCACAAGCCCGCCACGCTGGCCCTGGTCAACCGCATCATCGTGGTCGCCGGCAGCGCTATTGTTATGGATGGCCCGCGCGATGCCGTGCTACAACAACTTCAACAGCGCACCCCTGCGCAAGCGGCGGCCTGACATGTCCTTACCTCAACATCCTCTTTCCAAATTGCCAGGATCACGGACACATGGCCAGTCCGAGCAGAAAGTCAGCGACATAAGCGCCAAGCCCGTCGCCCAGGCCGTGCACATGGCGGAATTGAAACCGCCGCACCGCTCGCGCGCGACCTTGCTGGTGTTCATGGTCTCACTGATTGCGCTCGTCTATTGGGCTTCGGTCGGGAAGATCGACCAGGTCACACGTGCACAGGGCCAAGTGATGGCGGCTGAACGGACGCAGATCATCCAATCCCCTGATGGCGGCGTGCTGACGGTGATGCATGTACGAGAAGGCGAATCTGTGAAGGCTGGCCAGTTGTTGGTAACTTTGCAAAAACAGCGCGCCCAAGCCGCCGTGTCAGATACCCGCGCCAAAGTGGCAGCATTGCGCATCACCTTGGCGCGGCTGCAAGCGGAAATCTTTGACAAGCCCTTGAAGTTTGAGCCCTCTTTGCTGGTCTACACCGATTACATCCAAAACCAAACCGAGTTGTACAACAAGCGGCAACGCGCGTTCAAAGACGAGGTCAGTGCCTTGACGAAAATACTGGCCCTGGCTGAAGATGAATTAAGAATCAACCGACAACTCGAAGCTACGGGGGATGTCAGCCGGGCTGAACTTTTGCGCTTGGAGCGCTCCAGCGCCGACATCGCTGCGCAACTGACGGGCAAGCGCAACAAGTATTTCCAAGATGCGCAGGCCGAGATGACCAAGACCCAAGAGGATTTGAGCACGCAGATCGAGCAATTGAACGACCGGACCAGCTTGTTGGCGCACACCGAGTTGGTGGCCCCGGTAGATGGTGTGGTGAACAACATCAAGGTCAACACCTTGGGTGGCGTGGTACGACAGGGTGATACCGTGATGGAGCTGCTGCCCGGTGGCAACAATTTGATTGTGGAGACCAAGATCATGCCGGTCGATATTGGTTTTGTGAAGCTGGGCCAAACCGCCAGCGTCAAGCTGGACGCCTACGATTATTCGATTTATGGCGGCATGCTCGGCCAGGTGAGCTACATCAGCCCGGATGTACTGACAGAAGAAACCAGGCAGGGCCCTATGACCTATTACCGCGTGCGCATCATGATCACGGGCACTGAATTTAAAGGCGATAAGGCCAGCCAAATCGAGGTGCGCCCGGGATTAAGCGCCAGCGTGGAGATCAAAGCCATGGACCGCACGGTGCTCAGTTACCTGATCAAGCCCTTGAGCAAGACATTGAGCATGTCGATGGGTGAGAAATAAGATTTCTGCTCTGGGTAGGCGTGCAAGGCAAGCCTCGCCCTAGGCGTCCGGGTGTTGGGCTTGCGCAGTGAGTCGTTCGACTTCGCTATACAAAAGCAAGGTTTCGAAAGGTTTGAGCAGCAAGCCATTGAGGCCGGCATCCCGAAAGCGTTGGAGATCGACGGTGCTGACATTGGCCGTGAGGCCGAGCACCGGGGTGTTGCGGGTCAAGGCATGGTCGCTTGCACGCATGGTGCGTGCGGTCTCGATACCGTCCATCACCGGCATCACCATGTCCAAGAGCACCAGGTCAAAGGCCGGCTCCGTGGACAGGGCGTCTAGGGCTTGTGCGCCATCTTCTACCTCAAGGATGTGCGCATGGGGCCACTTGCGTTGCAACAGTAAGCGCAATAGCAAGCGATTGACGGGGTGATCATCGACTACCAAAAATCGCAGCGCTCGTTGTGCGCTGGATGGGGTTTGTGCTAAGGCCATTGGCGTAGCTTGCGGCGCCGCCACGGCTTGCAGTGGAAGCCAAAACCAAAACCGCGATCCCGCACCCTCTTTGCTTTCCAACTGCAGCTGGCCACCCAATATATGCACCAATTGCTGCGAGATGGTCAAGCCCAAGCCACTGCCACCAAAGCGTCCTTGGATGCTGGCATCGGCTTGGCTAAAGCGTTCAAAGATTCTTTGCTGCTGCTGTGTGGCAATACCAATGCCGGTATCTTCCACTGCAAACTCCAATCCTCCGTCGCGTGCGGTCACGCGCAGCGCGACCTGTCCCTCGCGGGTGAACTTGATGGCATTGCCCAACAAATTGACCAGCACCTGCATGAGCCGGTGCTTGTCGGATTCCACCCATTGCGGCACTTCCGGCGCGACTTGGCAGATATAGCGCAGCTGGGTACTTTTAACCTTTGGTTGGAACAAGTCGAACGCTGCATGCACCGTCTCTAGCAGCGCAAAGCGCTCGGCGCGGGCACTGATGTGGCCTGAACTAAATTGCGAGTAATCCAGCACATCGTTGATCACCGTCATTAAATGGTCAGCCGATTGGCGTGTGTATTCCAGTACCTTGAGTGCGCGTGGATTGGCTTGCACACGCTCCAGCAAGACCGCATTGAGGCCCAAAATGGCATTCATGGGCGTGCGCAACTCGTGGCTTACGGTGCCGATAAAGTGCTCACGCATACGCAGCATCTGCTCGAGCTCTAACTGCTTGGCCTGCAGCTCTCGCTGGCGCTGGCGCCGCGCTTGCAAATGCGCCTCAAGCTCTTGTTGATAGAAGTTGGGAACCAAGAAGATGGTGACGCTTACCAGCAAATAGTCCACCAAGGACATAAGCGGCAGCTCGGGTATGTTCATGGACGCAAACTGGTCCCCCCAAACCCAAGCGACCCCGGCCATCAGTGCCTCGATGACAATGGCCAGCACCATCCACACAGCGCCGGCTGCCGGATGGATAACATAAAAAATGGCCAGTGGAATCAGGGCTATCCAGGCCATGGTCGAGCTGTACACATGCCCTTCGGTCAGGCTGATCGTGAATATATAGGCCAAGCCGAGCACCGCGGCCAGGTACACCACCCCCTTTTCAGGCAGGCCGCGCACAAAGGCTACCAAGATGCAGAAAATCAGGACACTGAACACCCCGCTTAACCATTGTCCGGTGACTGAGGGCGTTAAGAAGATAGCCAGTACGGCGCTCACGAGTGCTAGCGCAAGCACCCGGGTAAAAAACTTATCGCGCGGTTGGCGTATGCGTGCGGGAAAACTGCGTACCAGCCCAATGCGCAAGCTGCGCCAAAGTTGTCCGGTGTTCATAGCTGGGCCCCCAATGGCCGCGTGAGCAGAACCTCGACCGTTTCCTTGACGCGTTGTATGTCTATGGGTTTGGTCAACACTGCATTCATGCCCGACTGCATACAACGCTCACGATCGAGCGCGTTGGTGTTGGCCGTCAGGCCGATAACAATGACTTGCGACAGTTCCGCTTGGCTGTGCGTACGCATGAAGCGTGTCGTCTGCATGCCGTCCATACCCGGCATGATCATGTCCATCAGCACCACATCAAAGGACTCCGTGCCGAGTACCTGCAGGGCCTGTTCGCCACTTTGGGCCGTGACGATGCGGGCGTCAGGCCAGCACTTGCTCAGCATCAATTGGGCCACCATGATGTTGACCGCGTTGTCATCGACCAGCAAAAAGCGCAGCGCCAGCGGCGCACGCTGGGCGGGCGTGGCCAGGGGCGCAAGGACGGGCGGATGCACGGCTTCTAGCGGCAATTCGAACCAGAAGATGGCGCCCCGGCCCTCGATGCTTTGCACCCCAATATGCCCGTTCTGCAGGCTCACCAAGCGCTCACAAATCGCCAAGCCCAGACCTGCGCCGCCAAAATCGAGTTTGGTCTGCACGTCTGCATGCTCGAAGCGATTGAAGACCTGCTGCTGGCGTTCCACGGGAATGCCTCGGCCGGTATCCTGGACCTCAAACCGGATCCGCTCTGGTAGCGCTGCTACGCGCAGATGGATCTGTCCCTCACTGGTGAATTTGATGGCGTTGTCCAGCAGGTTGGATACCACTTGCTGCAGGCGTTGTTCGTCCGCCCGGACCCAGGCGGGCAGCTGCGGGTCGATGTCCAAGTGGAGCTGCAGTTTTTTTTCTTGCGCTCGCAAGCTAAACGGTTGCAGGAGGCGGCGCAAAAAGTGAGCCAAATCCAGGGGCTTTTCCATGAGCGTCAAGCGCCCCGCCTCCAACTGCGAAAAATCGAGGATCTCATTGATCAGATTGAGCAATTGCTCCGTCGATAGCCTAATGTGTTCGGCAATATCTACGTTCTCGGGCTGGTCTCTCAGTTCCGATTGCAATACCCCATTCAAGCCCAAAATGGCGTTCATCGGGGTTCGCAACTCGTGCCCCACCGAGGCTAAGAATTCATCTTTGTGCGATTGCGCTTGCAGCAAGGCTTGGTGTGCAGCCTCCAGTTCGGCGTTGCTTTGTTCTACTTTGAGTAATTGGCGCCGGCGCAAGCGCTCATAGGAGTGCACAACCACCATCAGCGTCAGGATTACCAATACTTTGTCTAGCAAAGCCCTCACAATGGTTTGCGCCGACTGATTGACTTCACCCGAGATCCAGCCTTGCGTAACGGCTAAGAATTGCAGGAAGATAGTGAGCATGACAATGCCGGCCCACCACATGGCCCATCTGCGGCCCAGCAGTGCCAGTGCGGCCACGGGCATGATGGTCATCCACACCATCACCGGTGAATTGATGCCCCCGGTGCAAGTCGTGGTGAATGCCACCAGCGCTATGACCGCAAACAGGCCGAGATTGCTTAACAAGAGATACAAGCCTGGAATAGGCACCAAAAGTGCCAAAGCCAAAAAGCAAGCGATCGCGACGAAGTTGGCTGCGTGGTCGTAGCCGGGCAGGGGAACAAAGTAGAACAGCAGGGTGTTGCCTATCGCGCCGAGGAAGCAGCACAGCAGCAGCCACTGGCGCTGGGAGCCGGTGACGGCCTTGAGGCGACTCAACATGAGCCCGAACTGGACGGAAATAGCCATGTACAGATAGTTTTAGGGGCGATAAAGGGCTTGCCTTGGTTTCATGAGGGGTTCAAACGGCGCTTGATTACAGTGAGAGATGCAAATGCTATTCGGATTTCGTGCATTTTCTGTGCGAATCGCTGGCTTGCCTTGCCTATTTTTTGGGTGCCA
>CANKNK010000028.1 GCA_947483455.1 Comamonadaceae bacterium
CCGGGTCGTTCACATACACCTCGAATAAATCACTGACCACCTGGCGCGCCCTGTCCATGGTCTCTTGCACCCGTGGATGGCGGTACAGGGAGGCGAACAAAAAGGCTTTGAGCTGCGCGGTGTCTTGCTGCATCGCAGGACTAAATTGCACCAACGGCGAGCAGTTACGCACGGCTTGCACATCCATAGGCGCGGCCTGTGCGATGGCATGCTGGGTACTTTCCATCAGGTCGTAAATCTGGCTACTGAGCATCAGGCGCACAGTCTCATACAGCCAGCGACGAGGCATGTGTACCAGGTCTGGGTGGGCTCGAAGCGCCTGCTCGCTAAAGCGGGCAAACAAGGGCACTTGCTGTACCTGCGCAAGCTCTATCAAGCCCGAGCGTACGCCGTCGTCAATGTCGTGCGCGTTATACGCAATTTCATCGGCGAGGTTGCACAACTGCGCCTCTAGACCGGGCTGGCTGCGTTGCAGAAAACGTGCTCCTACACCACCCCGTCCATCTGCATAGGCTGGCTCTTGCACTTCGATCAACTCCGCGTTGTGGCGGGAGCAATGTTTCAAAATGCCTTCGCGGGTTTCGAAGCAAAGGTTCAGGCCATCGAATTCGGGGTAGCGTTCTTCCAAATGGTCTACCACGCGCAAGCTTTGCAGATTATGTTCAAACCCGCCGTGCCCGGCCATGCAGGCATCGAGCGCATCCTGCCCGGCATGGCCGAAGGGGGTATGGCCTAGGTCGTGGGCAAGCGCGATGGCCTCCACCAAATCCTCATCCAGGCCCAGGGTGCGCGCCATGGAACGGCCTAGCTGCGCTACTTCAAGCGAATGCGTCAGCCGGGTGCGGAACAAATCGCCCTCGTGGTTCAGAAATACCTGGGTTTTATAAACTAATCGGCGAAATGCCGTGGAATGCACGATCCGGTCGCGATCGCGCTGAAATTCCGTGCGGGTGGGTGCCGGGCTTTGCGGGTGGCGCCGCCCGCGGCTGCGCGCCGGGTCGCAGGCATAGGGAGCGCGCATCAGGCAGCACAGCAGCGGGCGATCACCGCGCACACCAATGCGTCGTCAGCCCCGCGCATGCAGGCGCGGCCCGGCCCGTCGATCAATACAAACCGGATGGCGCCGGCTTCGGCTTTTTTATCCACACGCATCAGGGCCAAGTACCGACCGGCGTTGTCGGTGGCGTCCAGCACCGGGCCACGCACCGGCAAGCCGGCTGCGGCGATCAGGCGCGTCAAGCGCAGTACAAACGCCTCGTCCACCAAGCCAAGCGCCTGCGAAAGATGCGCTGCCATGACCATGCCGCAGCCCACCGCTTCGCCATGCAGCCAGTCGCCATAGCCCAGTCCCGCCTCGATGGCGTGCCCAAAGGTGTGGCCGAAATTGAGGATAGCGCGCAAACCGCCCTCACGCTCATCCTGAGACACCACTTGTGCCTTGATCTCGCAACTGCGCCGCACCGCGTGGGCCAGCGCGTGGACATCGCGCGCGACGAGCGCGTCTATATGGGTTTCAATCCAGTCCAAAAATGCCATGTCGGCAATTGGCCCGTACTTGATGACCTCCGCCAACCCGGCGCTGACCTCGCGCGCGGGCAAGGTTTGCAGCGTGTCCAAATCACACAGCACGCGTTGCGGTTGGTAAAACGCGCCCACCATGTTTTTGCCCAAGGGGTGGTTGATACCCGTTTTGCCGCCCACCGAGGAATCTACCTGCGCCAGCAGCGTCGTCGGGATCTGAACAAAGGGCACGCCGCGCATATAGCTGGCAGCGGCAAAACCAGTCATGTCCCCCACTACGCCGCCACCCAGGGCAAACAAAACGGTTTTACGGTCACAACTATTTTGCAACAGCGCGTCGAAAATAAGGTTGAGCGTTTGCCAGTCTTTGTACGCCTCACCATCTGGCAGAACCACTGAATGCACTTGCGCGTAATGTTGCTGCAAGGCCGCTCGCAAGGCTTGGGCGTAGAGCGGAGCTACCGTGCTGTTGCTGACGATCAGCGCTGCGGACGCTGACGGCAGATCGACAAAACTTGCGGCATCGGCAAGCAAGCCGCAGCCAATTTGAATGGGATAGCTGCGCTCACCCAGCGCGATGGTGAGGGAGTGCAAAAGCGGGGAGGTCATAGCCCGCTAGTTTAGGCGCCTGGGCGGTGTGATCTGCAGCTGGCTCAGAATCGACTGCACCAGACTGGACACCGAGGGGCGCCCCGTTTCTACCGTGTAGTGCGCCGTCTCCCGGTACAGCGGATCGCGCTGCGCAAACAAATCGCGCAAGCGCGCCGTCGGGTCAGCCACTTGCAATAAGGGGCGCTTATGGTCGTGGCGCAAACGGCGCATTAAGTCTTCGGGTTGCGACTGCAGGTATACGACAGTACCGGCGGCGCGCAAAGCATCGCGGTTAGCCAAGCGCAAGACAACGCCGCCGCCAGTGGCCAACACGCCCGGCGCCTGGGCGCACAATTGCGCGATCACCTCCTGCTCGATATCGCGAAAGCGGTCTTCCCCTTCACGCTCAAAAAACTCCCGGATGGAGCAACCCAGCCGCGCCTCGATAGCCTGGTCCGAATCCATGAAAGGCTGCTGCAAGCGCCGGGCCAAATGCCGACCGACAGTGGATTTTCCAGAACCTGGGAGGCCAATGAAGATGATCAAAGTAGTTTATGCCGTAAAAATATCGGAAATGCGGGCAAGCGCCTAGGTACTTATGCGGAATGCGAAACCAATACGCAAGGCTGTACCATTTTAGAATCATTCACCGATGCAAAGCGGTGCATTGAATTTTCAATCATTGGCGCAAATTCCCGACCCGGCGAATTGACTCGCTTAGGGGCCCGTAGGTGCTACCGTAATTCTCAGCGCGTCCCAAGTAAATCAGCGATCAATTTGGGCGTAATAAACACCAATGTTTCGCTTTTTTTGCTGACCTTGGACTTGTTTTGAAACAACTTGCCCACGCCGGGCAAATCACCGAAGAAAGGTACTTTGTTATCTCTTTCTTGTTGTTCTTCGGTATAGATACCGCCAATGACTACGGTGCCGCCGTTGTCCACCAGCACCTGCGTCTTGATATGTTTGGTATCGATGGATGGGCCGTAGGTGGTAATCGCGCCCACACTGTCTTTGGAGACATCCAGCTCTAAACTGATATTGCCATCCGGGGTGATTTGTGGCACCACATCGAGCTTGAGAACCGCTTTTCGGAAGCTGACTGCTGTAGCCCCACTGCTCGTTGCCATTTGGTAGGGAATTTCGGTCCCTTGTTCAATAATGGCCTTGGTTTTATCGTAGGCAATGACGCGTGGACTGGAGACAATCTTGCCGCGTCCGTCGGATTCCAGTGCCGACAATTCCAGCGCCAGCACACGGTTGGATGCGGCGCTGAACAAACTCACGGCAAATGTCGCCGGTAATGCGCCTGCGTAAGCGCCTGCGGGCAGATTGACAAAGTTGCTGCTGGCATCCATGGGATTGCCCGCGCCCGAGGAGCCCAATACATTTGCGTAGGTGGTGCCAAAAGCCAAACGGTTATCGCCGGCCAGTGGATAGCCGCCCTCACCACCCTTGGAAGCGCGCAAATCAATGCCGCCTAATTTAGCGCCCAGGTTTTTGGCAAAGTCGCTACTCGCTTCCACTATCCGTGCTTCGATCAGCACCTGACGCACCGACACATCCACCTTGGCGATCAACTGTGCCACCTGCTCGAGTTTGGATGCCACGTCGGTGATGAATAGCTGGTTGGTACGCGGTTCGGCGATCACACTGCCACGGGCGCTCAGAATGCGGCCTGCCGCGCCTTCGACACTGCCACCCAGCAATTGCGACGCGACTTCGAAGGCCTTGGCGTAGTTCAATTGAAAAGACTGCGTGCGCAGGGGTTCAATTTTTTCATTGGTGATTTGCGACTCAAACTCCAGCTTTTCTTTGGCGGCAATATCCTCTTTAGGAGCGATCCACAACACATTGCCGTTTTTCCGCATGGCCAGGCCTTTGCTGCGCATGATGATGTCCAGTACCTGGTCCCAAGGCACGTTTTGCACCCGCAAGGTGACGGTTCCGCTGACCGCATCGGAGGTCACTACGTTGAAGTTAGTGAAATCCGCAATCACTTGCAGCACCTGGCGCACATCGATGCTTTGGAAGTTCAGCGACAGTTTTTCGCCAGAAAAAGCGTCTTTTTGTACCATTTTTTTCGGATCTTGCGGTAGCTGGCGAATTTCCAGCACCAACTCGGCATCAGTTTGGTAAACGGTATGTTCCCAAGCACCCATCGCTGCGATTTGCATACGCACGCGGCCGCCGTTTTGGTTGGTGGTGATGGATTGGACGGGCGTGGCAAAGTCGGTCACATCCAGCTTTTTGCGCAGACGCTCGGGCAAACCGACGTTGCCAAAGTCCACCACCAAATTGCTACCCACCTGGCGCACATCGGCGCTGACTTGTTTACCCGGCAAGGTCACAAATACTCGCCCTGCCCCGTCGCTGCCCCGGCGAAACTGTATGTCGCTAAGGTGCGCGGGGCCTGCAAGCGGTGCGTCAGACGCCTCTACAGGGACCGCCGCACTGGATGAAGCGTTTGGTAGCTCGCTGACCACGGGTGCGCCGGCCGTGTGGGTCTGCGTCGGCGGATTTGCACTAGCCGCCTCCAAGGCCACGACGAGGCTTTTACCCAGCAGGCTCAGGCGGTAGTTGGCGGGCTGACGCAGGTTGATGACTACACGGCTGCGCGCATCGGACCGGACTACGATGGCCGAGTCCACCAAGACCTGGGCCATCGCGATGCGACCCATGCCCAAGGTGCTGCCCATTGCGGGGAAGTCCAACGCAATTCGGGCAGGGTTGCTGGTGGCAAAGGCCTGCGGCAAGCTGGTCAATTCCTGTGCAAAGTCAATGCGCACTTGCTCGGCGTTGGCGCTGCGCTGGCCAGTGATAGCCATTAAAGCGTTTTCTGCCAAGGCCACCCTGGCCCCCAGAAGACAGCTCAGTAGGCAGACTGTCCGAAGGACAGTGCGTTGCAATGGGCGCTTGATTTCCATCAATGAACCCTGTGAATCCGTAGCTGAGCGTCACGCTCCAACCACCTGCCATCTGCCTCTTGCGCAATTTCCCGTAATGCAATGCCTGACGCATCTACCCGCCACACCCTTCCTAAATTTTTCCCGATGTACTGACCGGGAACCACCTGGTGCACGATGCCGTTGACACGCACCAGTCCGACGGTCTGCCCTTGCATTTCCAGCATGCCGACGTAGTCCATGGACTCTAAAGGCATGCTTTCCAAGGGTTGGCGCAGGCGTGACTTTTGCGACAGGCTTAAATAGGGATTTACTTTTTCGGCTTGGGTATTCGTCAGGGCCACAAGGTAGTGCTTAGCGAAGGGATCCTTGCGCTCGCCCTGCTCATAGGGCAAGGGCTTGAACGCTAGTGGAGCAGTTAACTTTTCCATACGGGGCACGGTGCGCTTGTGCTGCGCTTGCATCCATTCATGCAAGCTATCTTGCCGCGAGGGTGCACAAGCAGGCAGTAGGCCTATGAGCGCGAACCAGCCAGCGAGCCAGCGCCCCATCATTGACCCACCTCTGCACGCTTGGCCTGCGCGGGCACTTCCTCCGGATCCAAATGGCGGTAGGCTCGCACCGTGGCCTCGAGCATCAGGGGCCCTTCCGATGTCGCCGATATGGACATGGCGCTCAGGTTGACGATGCGCGGCAGGTTTGCAAGCTCGGCAGCAAAGCGGGCGAAATCGTGGTAGCCACCATGGGCTCGGAAGGTAACCGGGACGATAGCGTAATGCTGTTTGAATATTGGCGCATCTGGCCTAAACAATTCCTGCTGCAGCTTTTGGTCCCGACCCACCCGGCTGATGCTCAAGAGCAAACTGGATATTTCCGTGCTGCTGGGTAGCTGCTTTTCCAAAGCTTCCACCTGCAGTGCAACTTGCTCACGCTGCGCTCTCGAACCAGGGAGCTGTGCAGCCCTGCCCAATTTGTCGGTAAATTCAGTGCGCAAGCTGTTTTCCTTAGCGACCACATTTTGTAAAGCGTTGGCGCAATCGTTCAAGAGGTATAGGTAGAACACGCCTACGGTCAGGCAATACACCGCTGCGAATGAAAACCATCGCAGCATCACCGGCCATGCAAATGGATTCTCAAATTCGAAGTTGCGAAACTGTGCCGCAATCCTCGCGCTAAATGTTGTCAAAAGGTACTTGTCCATGGATAGTTTCAACCATTAAAACAAAGGACTCAAAATCAGGGGGTTCTCAAGGGTGCGGCTATGGATGTGGTATGCGCAGGCGAGGTCGCGGATGCAGCTTTGGACAGCGTCGCTGGGGCGGACACCCCCTGTGCGCGTAAGAAAGTCACTTTCGCTGAAAACCTAAATACCGGGACGGCAAGTTTCCCGCTTGGGTTGAAATTTTGTGCTTCACTGACCAGAAGTTCAGGTTTGGAAAACCAGCCGCCACGCTTACCCAGGTTTTCTAAGAATTGCGACAAACTTTCATGACTTTGTGCCCTACCCTCTAGCGTCAGTTCCAAGTCTTTCTGCACCAGTTTGGTCAAGGTCACCCCCTGCGGCAAGGTGTTTGCCAGCTCTGCGAGCACACGAACAGGCACATTTCGATCGGCCTGCATCTCTTCAAGCGCTTTTTGACGTGCGAGCAGCGCATCGATTTGCGCATTCCAATCTTTAGTTTCAGCGATCTGCGCTTCGAAATGCTTAATTTGGTTTTCAAGAACTGCAATATTGCTTTCTTGTACGGCTATTGCCGAAATTAGCCATGCATACACAGTTAAGACGGTGACGCCCGCCATAACCACGGTCAACACGACGGAAGCCTTGAATTGCTCTTGCTGAAACTTGCGCAATGCAGCGCGGTGCGGTAACAGGTTAAATTGGATCACAAGCCAAACCCCCGTAAGGCCAAGCCGCAAGCACCAAAGAAAAGTGGCGCCTCTTGCAGTTGCGGGTGACTTCGCACCTGGGGTGCCAGGCGCATGCCCTTGAACGGGTCGACCAAGGTACAGGGCAACTGCAACGCAGTGGATATAGCTTTGGCTAAGCCAGGAACCATGGCGCCGCCGCCTGCCAAAAAAATTTGATGGATTTTGCTGTATGGCGTGCTGTGGTGGATGAACTGTATTGCCCGCTCAAGCACCTGAACCGTCGCGGAAATATAGGGCACTAGAACCGATGATTCGAAATCCTGCGCCAATGCAAAGGCATATTTTTTTCTTTCCGCCTCGACCTTGGAGCAGTCGTAGTGCGCCGCAATGCGATAGGTCAACTGATCGCCCCCTACAGCCTGGTCGCGCTCATACACGATCGAGTCGCCAACGGTAAGCTGCATCCAGGTGCGGCCCGCACCCAACTTCAGCAAAAGCACCACGGCATCGTCCTGTCCTGGCAAATAGAGGTCGACCAGGCGCCTGTTCGCCAGACGCAGGGCATTGGATTGCACTTCCACCACGCGGGCTTCCAATTCGGCCAATGCCGCCAGGTCAAGTAGGTTTTGAACGCGGTCACGACGTGCGGCGGCAAGCAGCACGTCGATCATTTCTGGATGTTGTGGGTTTGGGCCTAGGGGGCAAAAATCTAGGCTGACCTCTTCCAATGGGAAGGGAATGTAGGGGCGCGCCTCCTCTTCGACCTGCGCCTCCATATCCCAAGAGCTCAAATCCGCCTCCACCATGATTTTTTTGGTGAAAACAGCGGCCGATGGCAATGCCAAAGCGACTTTTTTGGCTTTTATCCGGTTTTCCCGCCAAAGGCTACGCAAGGCCTCTGCTACTGAATGCATCTTGACCACCGTACCGCCAACCATATGCTCGCCCGACAGTCTTGTGCTGGCCAGCACCTCCAAAACAGGCTGCGCCATGCATCCACTGAGGCCGACGACTTTGATGCCCCAGGAGCTGATGTCCACCCCGACCATTTCTTCCTGACGCCGACCAAAGAATGACTTCAAATTCATTATTTCCACCTCAGTGGCGAAAATTTTAATTTCCTAAATGAAAATATTTATCAATAAAGTCATCGAATACAGGAAATCTCGGATCAACCATGTCGGATTTGTTGCTTAGCCGCTGCGCTACCATAGGGTTCTCCCTGCTTGCCGCGCTGTTTGCAGCGCCAGGAGGGGAGTTCTTGGGCCAAGGCGCTGCACGTATTTGGGCAGAAGTTTTTGGTTTTTACTCTTTAGACCCTTGTATTCATGGCTGCATCGCCCCCTCCTCCCGCTTCTAAGCCTGCAAAGACAAAAACGTCCAATACACGCACCATTTGGGGCTGGATGGGCTACGTCATCCTGTCCTTAGCCGGGCTGGCGGCTGCGGGAATCGCTTCGATTTTGTTTTTGGTAGCCATCGTGATGGCGCTGGCCTACCCCAATTTGCCGGATATTTCGGATTTAGAGGATTACCACCCCAAACTTCCATTGCGCGTTTTTTCATCCGAAGGAGACTTGATCGGGGAATTCGGCGAAGAGCATCGGACCCTCACACCCATTCATGAAATCCCGCTGGTCATGAAAAATGCCATTTTGGCTATTGAAGATGCGCGCTTTTTTCAGCATGGCGGGATTGATTATGTGGGCATGGTGCGGGCGGCGGCGGCCAATGTAGGGCGCTCCAAAAGCCAGGGCGCATCGACGATCACCATGCAGGTGGCGCGCAACGTGTACTTATCGTCTGAAAAAACTTTTACACGCAAAATTTACGAGATATTGCTGACCTTTAAGCTAGAACATAACCTCAGCAAAGACCAAATTCTGGAAATCTATATGAACCAGATTTACTTGGGCAATCGCGCCTATGGCTTTGCCGCTGCATGCGAAACCTATTTCGGCAAACCCCTGAAAAATATCAGTATCGCCGAGGCAGCCATGCTGGCGGGTTTGCCCAAGGCACCCTCCGCCTATAACCCCATCAAGAATCCGCGCCGCGCGCGTATTCGCCAGCAATACATTATCGAGCGCATGCTAGACAACGGTTTTATTACCGAGGAGGAAGCCAAAACTGCGAAGGCCGAGGTGCTGCGGGTGCAAACGGCGGCTACGCGTCCGCAGGTGCATGCTGAATACCTGGCCGAGATGGTGCGCCAACTGATGTATGACCAATACGGTGATGAAACCTACACCCGTGGCCTGGATGTAGTGACTACGGTGGTCAGCGCGCAGCAGGATGCTGCCTACAAAGCACTGCGCCGAGGGATCATGGACTTTGAGCGGCGCCAGGTCTATCGCGGTCCGGAGAAATTCATTACCCTGCCCAGCGATGCGCAGGAGCTGGAGGATGCCATTGACGAGGCACTAGATGAGCATCCTGACAACGGCGATGTATTGGCAGCGGTAGTCCTGCAAGCCGACGGCAAACGGGTGCTGGCGCAACGACAGGCCGGCGAGGTGGTGGAAATAAACGGCGAAGGCTTGAAGCCGGCCCAGTCGGGCCTGTCCGACAAGGCGGCGCCGAACATCAAAATCCGCCCGGGCGCCATCATCCGCGTATCCAAATCGGTGAAAGGCACTTGGGAAATTACCCAATTACCCGAAGTCGAAGGCGCTTTCTTTGCGATGGACCCGCGCGATGGTGCCATCAAGGCGCTGGTAGGTGGCTTCGATTACGGAAAAAACAAATTCAACCACGTGACCCAGGCATGGCGCCAACCCGGCTCAAGTTTCAAGCCTTTCATCTATTCGGCCGCTTTGGAAAAAGGTTTCACGCCGACGACCGTGATCAACGATATACCTTTGTTTTTTGATGCGGGTACCACCGGCGGTCAGCCTTGGGAGCCGAAAAATTATGATGGAACGTTTGAAGGCCCTATGCCTCTGCGCAAGGCGCTGGCCAAGTCCAAAAACATGATTTCCATTCAAATCTTGCAGTCCATAGGCACCCACTATGCGCAGGAATGGATTAGCCGCTTCGGTTTTGACGCCGACAAACACCCGCCCTATCTCACCATGGCGCTGGGCGCAGGCTCTGTCACACCCATGCAACTGGCAACAGGCTACTCGGTGTTCGCAAATGGCGGTTATCGCGTCAGTCCCTGGCTTATTTCCCGGGTCAGCGAACAGCGCGGAAAAATTCTGCTGGAGACGGTCAAACCGGCACTTGGCGAAGCCAATGTCGCCATCGAGCCGCGCAATGCTTTTTTAATGACCAGCTTGCTGCAAGAGGTCACGCGTTCGGGCACCGCAGCCAAGGCCCAGGCCACGCTCAAGCGCCCGGATATTTACGGCAAAACCGGTACTACCAATGACTCCATGGATGCCTGGTTTGCGGGTTACCACCCCACGCTGACCGCAGTGACCTGGATCGGCTACGACACGCCGCGCAAATTGGGCGACAAAGAAACCGGCGGTGGCCTGAGCCTGCCGGTCTGGATCAGTTTTATGGAAACTGCACTAAAAAACGTGCCCATCATGGAGGCCGAGCCGCCCGAAGGCATTGTGCGCGTCAATAACGAGTGGTATTACGAGGAGTTTTCCAAGGGTACCGGCATCGGTGCGGTGGGCGCAGGGGACAAAACCCAGTCTGCAGCGCCATTCTCCGGCGCCTCGCGGCCCATGACGCCGTCCGAGGAACAGCGCAGTATTTTGGATTTATTCAGAAACTGATTAGGCAGCAAACTGCAAGGGCACGCCCGCCTGCGCGCTGGCATCACTTCCTAGCAGCATAAAAAAATCGCCCTGCCCTTTGGTGTCTTGCCAGCTACCATCGCGCCATGAAAAATGGTAGCCACCCGAGCGCGAAGCCATCCACACTTCGTGCAAGGGTTTTTGCAGATTGATGATGATCTGGCTGCGATTAGCGAACACCAAAGTCACCATAGC
>CANKNK010000029.1 GCA_947483455.1 Comamonadaceae bacterium
CCATCATCCGCAACCCTCAAGCCACCAGTGCCGACAGCGAGGCAGTGTTTTACTTCCCCGGTTGTGGCTCCGAGCGTTTGTTCAGCCAAGTCGGCTTGGCCACGCAAGCCATGCTCTGGCATGCGGGAGTGCAAACCGTGTTGCCGCCAGGCTATTTGTGCTGCGGATACCCGCAGCGCGGCTCGGGTCAGCAAGACAAGGCCGAGAAAATCATCACCGACAACCGGGTGTTGTTTCACCGCGTGGCCAATACCCTCAACTACCTGGACATCAAAACCGTGGTGGTCAGTTGCGGCACCTGCTATGACCAACTGCAAGGCTACGAGTTCGACAAAATTTTCCCGGGTTGCCGCATCATCGACATCCATGAATATTTGCTGGAAAAGGGCATCACCTTAGACCTGGCACATGCGACGAACGGGTCTGCCAGCAGCGCGGGCGCAGGCTACCTGTACCACGACCCCTGCCACAGCCCCATGAAGCTGCAAGACCCGATGAAAACCGTGAAGGCCTTAGTCGGTGAGACGGTGCTCAAAAGCGAGCGCTGCTGTGGCGAGTCCGGCACCCTGGGCGTTACCCGGCCTGATATTTCCACGCAAATCCGCTTTCGCAAGGAAGAGCAGTTGCGCCAGGGGGCGGACGATCTGGCCGCCCTCAAAGCGGATCGCGGGCTAGCCGCAGGTGGGCCGACCAAAATCCTGACCAGTTGCCCTAGTTGTCTGCAAGGCCTGAGCCGCTATGGCAATGACCTGAACAACGGTTTGCTGGAGGCCGACTACATCGTCGTCGAGATGGCGCGCCTGATCCTGGGTGAGCAATGGTTGCCCGCTTATGTGCAAAAGGCCAATGCCGGGGGCATAGAGCGGGTACTGGTGTAGGCGGTTACAGTTGCAGATGCGCCGGACCTGTACCGGGCGAGCAGACACATCATCGAATCTTTAACGCTATGGCCGGCCTGAGCAAACATTCCCCCACCCCCCAAGACCTGACGGTACATAGCCAGTCGCGCGTCTTGCAAATCCGTTTTTCAGATGGCGCTGACTTTCGCCTGCCTTTTGAGCTGATGCGCGTGTACTCCCCCTCTGCCGAAGTGCAGGGCCATGGGCCGGGGCAGGAAGTGCTGCAAACCGGCAAGCGTCTGGTGGATCTCGAGGCCTTGGACCCGGTGGGCAACTACGCGGTGCAACCGCGCTTTTCTGATGGCCATGACACCGGCATTTTTTCCTGGGACTATTTGTATTTTCTGGGCGCTGAGCAAGATCGTTTGTGGCGCGATTATGAAAAGCGTTTGCAAGAAGCTGGGCGCGAACGCGATGCACCGATGCCAGTGGCTGCCGCCCATGGCTGCGCTAGCCATTGAAGAGAGTTAAGCAGATGAGCACCACGCATTTTGGATTTCAGTCGGTGGACGAGGCGGAAAAAGCGCGCCGGGTACGCGGCGTGTTTGATTCGGTAGCCTCCAAGTACGACGTGATGAACGATTTGATGTCCGGCGGTCTGCACCGTGCTTGGAAGGCCTACACCGTGCTGGTGGCGAACCTGCAGGAGGGCGATAAAGCCCTGGACATTGCGGGCGGCACCGGCGACTTGGCGCTGGCCTTTGCCGGCAAAGTCGGTAAGCGCGGGCAAGTAGTGCATACCGATATCAACCACGCCATGCTCAGCACCGGGCGCAACCGCCTGCTCGACGCCGGTGTGTTATTGCCCACGGTGGTCTGCGATGCAGAGCGCCTGCCCTTTGCCGACGGCTATTTCGACCTGGTCAGCGTGGCCTTCGGCCTGCGCAATATGACGCACAAAGACCTGGCATTGGCCGAGATGTGCCGGGTGCTGCGCCCGGGTGGCAAGCTGCTGGTGCTGGAGTTTTCCAAGATAGCCCCGCCCCTGGAAAAGGCCTATGACTGGTATTCGTTTAAGGTTTTACCCGTCTTAGGTAAGCTAGTGGCCGGTGATGACGCCAGCTACCGTTACCTGGCCGAGTCCATCCGCATGCATCCGGGCCAGGACGAACTCAAGGCCATGATGCACACCGGTGGTTTCGGCCATGTGGACTACCACAACCTGACCGGTGGCATAGCGGCATTGCATGTGGGAATCAAGTGCTAATGAAGTGTTAATCGGCTGGCGCAGCGCTTGCAATGCGCCGCCGGGGCCTCACTTATAAAGCCTTGGATAAATGGTTTTTCTAGTTTGTAAGGGTTCGATATGAAATGGTTGACTGCTTTTTTAGCGACTTTTATGTTGTTGTTCAGCTTACAGGCCGAGGCTGCGCGTCTGGGTGGTGGTAAATCGATGGGCCGCCAGTCAGGCAATGTGACCCAGCGTGAAAGTGCGCCCGCCGCGCCTTCGCAAGGTGTGGGTAATGCACCGGCCAAACCGGGACCCGCCGCTGCGGCGCCGGGTCGGCCCTGGGGCGCGATGCTGGGTGGTCTGGCCGCCGGCCTAGGCCTGGCTTGGTTGGCGCATTCCATGGGCATGGGCGAAGGCATGGGTCAGATATTGCTCATCGTCGGTGCGCTCATGCTGGCCTTCATGGTGTTTCGCTATTTCATGCAAAGCCGCCGACCCCAAGGCGACCGCTATGCCTATGCCGCAGACTCGATGAACACGCAGCAGCGCGAAGCCTACCGGCCCGAAAACGTGGGCAACGATTCCTCGGCCCGGCCGTGGGAGCGCGAGCCGCAGGGCACCCATTTCCAGGGTGCGACGGCCAGAGGTGGTTCGATGATCGGCTCAGGGCTGGCGGGCTCGCAGGCATGGGGCGTACCTGCGGGCTTTGACAGCGAGGGCTTTGTTCGGGCTGCGAAGGCCAACTTCATTACCCTGCAAGCAGCCTGGGACAAGGCCGATATCAGCAGCCTGCGCGCCATGATGACCGACGGTATGCTCACCGAAATCCGCTCTCAGCTCTCCGAGCGAGAGGCCCATACCGGTGCCAAACCCAACCAGACCGAAGTCTTGTCCATTGACGCTCATTTGCTGGGAATTGAAGAGTTGGCCGATGAATACATGGCCAGCGTGGAGTTCACCGGCATGATTCGCGAAGAGCCAAGCGCTAGCCCCAGCCCCTTCCGCGAGGTTTGGAATATGACCAAACCCAAAACTGGCGGTGGTTGGCTGGTGGCCGGGGTGCAGGCCTTGCAATAGGCCTGTGCGGCGATTCCCCGCAATGGGAGTCGTCACAGTCACATCGGGAATAATCGGGGACTATGGCAACACAGTCCCCCTTTTCTTTTGCGCAAAACCTTTTGAGCAGTGTCCCCCCGGCTTGGACCCCTCCCGCGTGGGCGATTGACGAATTACAAAGGCGCGTGGTTTTGCTCCTGAACCATGTGCTGATGCAAGAGCCCCAGGCTATGGCGCGCCTGGTGCAGCAGCAAGGGCGCTTGCTCAAAGTCCAATGGATGCAGTGGCATCTGCAGCTGCGCATCAGCCCAGCGGGGCTGTTTGAGCATGTGCCTGCGGGCGTGGGCAGTGAAACGGTGGACTTGCAACTCACCTTGACAGCGGCCAACCCCTGGCAGGTCTTGCAGCCTTTGTTAGACGGTGGCAAGCCCGATGTCCAGGTGCAAGGCGATGTGCAACTGGCCGCAGACATCAATTGGCTGATCGACCATGTGCGCTGGGACGTGGAAGCCGACCTGGCGCGCATCGTGGGTGATGTGCCGGCGCATGTGCTAGCCGACGGCGTACAGCGCATGGTGCAGGCCTTGCGCCAGTTTGCTGGTAGCGTGCGCCGTCCGGGCAGCCCAACAGCCGAAAGCGCTGCATGACGCGCATTACACGGGGTTTGTTTATTGCCTATGTGGTATTTCGATTTGGGCTGGACGCCATCTTCTTTGAAAGTTTGGGTGCCAAGCGCTGGGCGCGTTGGTTGGCCAGCACATTGCGCCTGGGGCGCCGCTTAGAGGCCCCGCGCGGCGCGCGCTTGCGCATGGCCCTGGAACATCTGGGCCCCATATTCGTCAAGCTGGGCCAGGTGATTTCCACCCGGCGCGACCTCTTGCCTTTGGATATTGCCGACGAGTTGGCCAAGTTGCAAGACCGGGTGCCGCCCTTTGACTCGGATATCGCGGTCGCAGCGATTGAAAAGTCATTGGGCAAACCGATTGCGGAACTCTTTGTGTCTTTCGAGCGTAAGCCCGTGGCCAGTGCCTCGATTGCGCAAGTGCATTTTGGCGTCATGCGCACACGCGAGGGGGGCGAGCGCGAAGTGGCGATCAAGGTGCTGCGTCCGGGCATGTTGGCGGCGATTGACCAGGACCTGGCGCTGATGCGCTGGATGGCCAACTTCATGGAGCGCTGGTCGCAAGATGGTCGACGCCTGAAGCCGCGCGAAGTGGTGGCCGAATTTGACAAATACCTCCACGACGAGCTGGACCTGATCCGCGAAGCCTCCAGCGCTGCACAACTGCGCCGCAATATGGACGGTCTGGGATTGGTTTTGATTCCTGAGATGTACTGGGACTTGTGTACCACCGACGTGCTGGTCATGGAGCGCATGCACGGCCTACCCATCAGTCAGGTGGACGCTTTGCGCGCGGCGGGCGTAGACATTCCCAAGCTGGCACGCGACGGTGTGACGCTGTTTTTCACGCAGGTGTTTCGCGATGGTTTTTTCCATGCCGATATGCACCCGGGCAACATCCAAGTCAGTGTGCAAGCGGCCACGCTAGGGCGCTATATATCCCTGGACTTTGGCATTGTTGGCTCGCTGACCGAAGTGGATAAAGAATACCTAGCGCAAAATTTTGCAGCTTTTTTCCGGCGCGATTACAAGCGCGTGGCGCAACTGCATATCGAGTCGGGCTGGGTACCTGCGGCCACCCGCGTTGATGAGCTGGAAGCGGCGATACGCGCGGTGTGTGAACCCTACTTCGACCGACCCTTGAAAGAAATTTCCCTGGGTATGGTCTTGTTGCGCCTGTTTCAGACCTCACGCCGCTTCCATGTCGAAATCCAGCCGCAACTGGTCTTGCTGCAAAAAACCTTGCTCAATATCGAGGGTTTGGGTCGCCAGCTCGACCCGGATTTGGACCTGTGGGCCACCGCCAAGCCATTTTTGGAAAAGTGGATGGGCGACCAAGTGGGGCCGCAAAAGCTGTGGGCTGAAGTCAAAAAACAGGCGCCGCTCTATGCCAAAGTCCTGCCGCAATTGCCAGTCCTACTGCACCAATACTTGCAACACAGGCCGCAGGATGCGCTGCAACGTGATGTATTGGCCCGTTTGCTGGCGCAACAGCAGCGCACCCATAGCTTTTTACAGGCCGTGGTCTACGGCTTGGGCGGTTTTGTTCTGGGCGTGCTCTTGACGCTGGCCCTGGCGAAAGGGTATTTCTGGCACTAGGCAAACTATAATCATAGGCTTTGCCACCCGCCCGCCAAAGGCTTTTTGCTATGCCTATTTACGCCTACAAGTGCAGCGCCTGCGGATTTGCCAAGGACGTTTTGCAGAAAATCTCCGATGCGCCTTTGAGCGATTGCCTCAGCTGCGGTCAGCCCGCGTTTGAAAAACAAGTCACTGCTGCTGGCTTTCAGCTGAAGGGCTCCGGTTGGTACGTCACCGATTTTCGGGATGGCAAGACGCAAGCGCCAGCCAGCGCGGAAGGCGCTGTTACCCCTAAATCCGAAAAGGGCGCTGACGCCGCGGCTACTTCCAGCGCTTCAGGCGCTGACGCTCCATCGACCGCGCCTGCCGCCGCAACCCCGGCGCCAGCAGCTTCAACAGCACCGGCCACCCCGAGCGCAGCACCAGCGGCGTCCACCTGAGCGCAACGCCCCGATCCCCTAGCCCCAAAGGTTATACCGTGCCATTTAAAAAATACCTGCTGACTGGACTCATGGTGTGGCTGCCGCTGGCCATCACCATTTGGGTGCTGCTGTGGATGATGAATGTGCTCGATGGATTGTTCGGCCAAATGCTCACAGCCCTGTCGGCGGTCAGCTCCGACCAGTCTGCTGCCTCGCTAGAGAAGCTGCGCCATATTCCCGGTCTGGGCGTGGTGCTGGTGCTGGGCTTTATGTTGCTCACCGGTGCCTTGGTGTCCAATGTGGCGGGCCGTTGGTGGCTCAAGCAGTGGAACCGGATGTTCACGCACATTCCGGTCGTCAAGTCGATTTACAACAGCGTCAAGAAAGTGTCGGACACCTTGTTTTCCAGCAATGGCAATGCGTTTCGCACGGCTTTGCTGGTGCAGTTCCCGCGCCAAGGTAGCTGGACGATTGCTTTCCAAACCGGAGTTCCCGATGGCGAAGTAGCCAGCCATTTGCCTGGCGACCTGATCAGCGTGTATGTTCCCACCACCCCCAACCCGACCGGCGGTTACTTTCTATTGCTGCCGCGCTCGGAGGTGATCGAGTTGGAAATGAGTGTGGACGAAGCACTTACCTATGTTATTTCGATGGGCGCGGTGTCGCCGACGGCACGCAGTCTGCCGCCGGACCACGGCCCTGCCACTTAAACCCCTACCTCACTGCCCCGCAAGGGAATGGACAACACACCATGGCAATGCGCTCTCACTATTGCGGTCTTGTGACCGAAGCCCTGATGGGCCAATCCGTTTCCTTGTGCGGATGGGTCAACCGCCGCCGCGACCATGGCGGCGTGATTTTTGTGGACTTGCGCGACCGCGAAGGCTATGTGCAGGTGGTTTGTGATCCAGACCGTGCCGAGATGTTCAAGACCGCGGAAGGCTTGCGCAATGAGTTTTGCGTGCAGGTCAAAGGTCTGGTGCGGGCACGCCCCGAGGGCACTGTCAACGACAGCCTGAAAAGCGGGAAGATCGAGGTCCTGTGCCATGAATTGATCGTCCTCAATCCTTCGGTGACGCCACCCTTTCAGATCGACGAGGACAATTTATCCGAGACCACACGCTTGACGCACCGCGTGCTGGACCTGCGCCGGCCCTATATGCAAAACAACTTGATGCTGCGTTACCGCGTGTCGATGGAAGTGCGTAAATTTCTGGACGCCAATGGTTTTGTGGATATCGAAACCCCCATGCTTACCAAGAGCACGCCAGAAGGCGCGCGCGACTACTTGGTGCCCAGCCGCGTACACGAAGGGCAGTTTTTCGCACTTCCGCAATCGCCCCAGTTGTTCAAGCAATTACTGATGGTGGCCGGATTTGACCGCTACTACCAGATCACCAAGTGCTTTCGCGACGAAGACCTGCGCGCGGACCGCCAGCCCGAATTTACCCAGATTGATATCGAAACCTCTTTTCTGGGTGAGGAAGAAATCCGCGCTATGTTCCAAGGCATGATTGTGACGGTGTTTAAAAACACCATTGGTGTGGACTTGGGTAACTTCCCAGTCATGAGCTACACCGACGCGATGCATATCTATGGTTCGGATAAACCGGACCTGCGCGTGAAATTGCAATTTACCGAAATGACCGACGTCATGAAAGACGTGGATTTCAAGGTATTTTCAAGTGCGGCCACCATGCAAGGCGGGCGCGTCGTAGCCTTGCGCGTGCCCGGTGGCTCGGTCGAGGGTGGCGGCATCAGCCGTGGCGAGATTGACGCTTATACCGAGTTCGTCAAAATTTACGGCGCCAAAGGCCTGGCCTATATCCGGGTGAACGAAGTGGCTAAGGGCCGAGACGGTCTGCAAAGCCCTATCGTTAAAAACATCCATGATGCGGCGCTCGCCCAGTTGCTAGAGCGCACTGGTGCGCAAGACGGTGACTTGATATTCTTTGGCGCTGACAAAGCCAAGATCGTAAACGACGCCATCGGCGCTTTGCGTCTCAAGATCGGGCACAGCGATTTCGGCAAAAAGCAGGGTTTGTTCGAGAAAGGCTGGGCGCCGCTGTGGGTGGTGGACTTCCCGATGTTCGAGTTCGACGAGGAAGCCCAACGCTATACCGCTACCCACCACCCCTTTACCGCCCCCAAAGATGGCCATGAGGACTGGATGGTAACCGCCCCCGAAAAGTGCATTTCCAAGGGCTATGACATGGTCTTGAACGGTTGGGAAATGGGGGGTGGCTCTGTGCGTATCCACCGTGCCGATGTGCAGCAAAAAGTATTTGATGCGCTCAAGATCACGCCCGAAGAAGCGCAACTCAAATTCGGTTTCCTGCTCGATGCCCTGCAATATGGCGCGCCTCCGCACGGCGGCCTGGCCTTCGGCTTGGATCGCATCATCACCTTGATGACTGGTGCCGAGTCCATACGCGATGTCATCGCCTTTCCCAAAACCCAGCGCGCCCAGTGCCTGCTGACCCATGCGCCCAGTCCTGTGGATGAAAAGCAGTTGCGCGAATTACACATTCGCCTGCGCAACCTGGACGCAGTGAAAGCCTAAAACGGTGGCGCCCAGCGCTTGGCTTTAGACGCCCATGATGCGCCGGTAAGCTTGGCGCGTGGGCTCGGACACGGCATCGAGCAATTGGGCGTGGCTGGTCTGGTGGCGCGCCAGCATGCGTGCCGAGGCGACCCAGCGCGACTTGCAAAACCAATGGCAGCTATGCTGCATCAGCAGCAATTCGGCGGTTAAGCAAAAGGCCCGGTCGCGCGCGGACAGACCTGCCGCATTGCCCATCAAGCGGCTGATGCCCTCGCCATGAACCCGCAGGATGTCGTGCAGGCTAAAGGTGGCAGCTGGGTGCCAACGCGTGGCCAGCGGCAAACTCAAGGGCAGGGTGCTGGCACGCAGGCGGCGCGGATCAGCTTCTGCCGCCAAGTCCGCCAGCAGGCTTTGGAATTGGCCTGCCAGTTGTTCTTCGGTTTGCGCCAGCATGGACCAGATGCTTTGGCGCCGGTCTGATTCCTGCTCGCCCATGGCGCGCAAAAACCCGTCGACCAGGCTTTGCATCAGGCTCTCAATTTGGTAGCGCCGCAGGAACCTGCCCAGTATCAGCACACGGCGACGCTGCTCTAGCGAGTTGCGCATTTGCAGGCTGAAGGCGAGTACTGCGAAAAAGACCAGGACGTTCATGGTGGTGTGGTGCCTTGCATGGCACGCATTCTTGGGGATGCCGCGCAAGTGTAGCGACAGGACCCGCCTGCGCCGGGTCTGAGCCAATACGGCAGGCACAATGCGAGCTTACGCCACCATCGCTTATGCGCTCCGCCTTGAAAATTCCCCAATCCGTGCTGGTGGTGATCTACACGCCATCCTTACAGGTCTTGCTGATCCGCCGTACCGAGCCCGACCCGGCGACACCGGCTTTGTGGCAGTCGGTAACGGGCAGCAAAGACCATGCGGACGAATCGTTTGAGGATACTGCGGTGCGTGAGGTGCGTGAAGAAACCGGCATTGATTGCGGTCCGGGCTCCCCCTTGCATGCGAATTTGCGCGATTGGGCGCTGGAAAATGTCTATCCCATTTACCCGCGCTGGCTGCACCGTTATGCCCCGGGGGTGGTTTCTAACACTGAGCATGTGTTTGGTTTGCAAGTGCCGCACGCGACGGCGGTGCAACTGGACCCGCGTGAGCACACCGCTTTTCAGTGGCTCCCCTTTGCAGAGGCAGCAGCGCTGTGTTTTTCGCCTTCCAACACGCAAGCCTGCTTGCTGCTGCCCCGTTATGCAACTTAAGAGCGCGACGATGCCCGCCGTTTTTCGCGTCGTCAGCTACAACATCCACAAAGGCGTACGCGGCCTGGGACCTGCGCGCCGCTTGGAAATTCACAACCTGCGCCAGGCGATTGCGCTACTGGACGCGGATCTGGTTTGCTTACAGGAAGTGCGCAAACTGAACCGGCGCGAGGAGCAGTTTTTCGCCCACTGGCCTGCCCAGGGCCAAGCCGATTTTCTGGCGCCCCAAGGCCATACGGCGGTGTACCGCAGTAATGCCGTCACTCGGCATGGGGAGCATGGCAATGCCTTGCTATCGCGTTGGCCGGTACTGGCGCATCAGCATGCCGACATGTCGGACCACCGCTTTGAACAACGCGGACTATTGCATAGCGAGCTGGAGGTGCGCGGTCTGCGTGTGCATGTGCTGGTATTGCATCTGGGCTTGATGCGCGGCGGGCGCATGCGCCAGTTGCAGCAGGTCTGCGATTACGTGCGCACAGACATCGCGCCTGAGGCGCCAGTCATTGTGGCCGGTGACTTCAACGAGTGGAACGCCAGCGTTCGCAAGGTGTTGGGCGACGTGGGCCTGGAGGCGCCCGCGCACCACCATCTACCCACATTTCCTTCGGCCTTGCCCTTGCTGGCCTTGGACCATATTTACACCCGTGGCCTGCAGCGATTGCGCCAGCATGTGCCCCACGGACCGCAATGGGCACGCATGTCCGACCATTTACCTATCGTGGCAGAGTTTGTGCTGCCGGGCGCAGGAATGCCATGACCACGGTGCATTTGCACGCACGCCATAGGCTGCATTTGCTACAGGGCGCGAAGGAGTTGTTCGAGGCCATGGTGCACGCCATCGAGCACAGCAAACAGGAGGTGCGCCTGGAAAGCTATATCTTTGCTTTTGATGCACAAGGTCTGGCGGTGGCAGCGTCACTGGAGCGCGCGGCGCTGCGCGGCGTGCAGGTTTATTTGGTGGTCGATGGCATAGGCACACCGCCGTTGCCCCCGCTATGGACGGCGCGTTTTGACGCTGCCGGGGTGCATTGGCACCGCTTTTCGCCTTTAGGCTGGCTGGGCGTATTTTTCCCGGTGCGCTGGCGCCGCCTGCACCGCAAGCTATGCGTGGTCGATGGGCAGGTAGCGTTTTGCGGCGGCATCAACGTGATGGATGATTTTCATGATTTGCGCCTGGGCACTTTGGAGTCTGCGCGCTTAGACTTTGCGGTGCAGGTACACGGCCCACTGGTGATCGACGCGCAGGCACTGATGCAGC
>CANKNK010000030.1 GCA_947483455.1 Comamonadaceae bacterium
CAGGGGCTTCCGTCGCCCGCTGCAGCGGCTTTGGTAGCCGGATTTATTTGGTGGTGTACCGATCTAGGCATTGCACCGCCTGCGGTGGCTTGGTTTATGTTCGCATGGGTGTTGTACGCCGGCTTGACGATGGTGACCAATGTTCCCTTCTACAGCTTTAAAGACGTCAGCATGAAGCAGAGCGTGCCCTTCGCCGTGATCGTTTTGATCGCTTTGGGGATCGCCATCATCAACATCGATCCGCCCACTGTGATGCTAGGAATTTTTGTGGTGTATGGTTTTAGTGGCTACGTGGTCTATGGCGTGCGCAGGTTCCGAGGTGTGCCGGTCAGCGTGATCAGTACCTCAACCGACGAGCCCGATGAGCGCGGGATGCACAAATAGATTGCCAAGGCATTGAATCACCAGGCTTGGCGAGGCTAGTTTTTGGAGCTTGAAGATGTCTGATCAACTCATTATTTTTGACACCACTTTGCGCGATGGCGAACAATCGCCCGGGGCGTCCATGACGCGTGATGAAAAACTGCGTATTGCGCGCCAGTTGGAACGCCTGAAAGTGGACGTGATTGAGGCGGGGTTTGCTGCCAGTTCCAACGGTGATTTTGAAGCCGTGCAGCTGGTAGCCAACAACATCAAAGACTCTACCGTGTGTTCGTTAGCCCGCGCCAATGACCGCGATATTGCAAGGGCCGCAGAGGCGCTCAAAGGCGCACGCCGGGCCCGTATCCATACCTTCATCGCGACTTCTGCGCTGCACATGGAAAAAAAGCTGCGCATGACGCCCGATGAGGTCTACGCCCAAGCGCAGTCGGCAGTACGTTTTGCCCGTAATTTAGTGAGCGACGTGGAGTTCAGTCCGGAGGACGGCTACCGCAGTGATCCGGACTTTCTATGCCGCGTGATTGAGGCGGTCATCAAAGAAGGAGCCGGCACCATCAATGTTCCGGATACCGTGGGCTACGCTGTCCCCGAGTTGTACGGTGAATTCATCCGTTCATTGCGTGAACGCATTCCCAATTCAGACAAAGCCATCTGGTCTGTGCACTGCCATAACGATTTAGGTATGGCAGTTGCCAATTCACTGGCCGGCGTCAAGATTGGCGGTGCGCGTCAGGTGGAATGCACCATCAACGGCCTGGGTGAACGGGCCGGCAATTGCAGCCTGGAGGAAATAGTGATGGCGGTCAAAACCCGTCGCGATTACTTTGGGCTGGACATGGGTATTGACACCCGCCACATTCTTGCAGCTAGTCGCATGGTCAGCCAAACGACAGGTTTTGTTGTGCAACCCAACAAAGCGGTAGTGGGCGCAAACGCCTTTGCGCATGCCTCGGGTATTCATCAGGATGGCGTGCTGAAAGCGCGAGACACTTATGAAATTATGCGGGCCGAGGATGTGGGCTGGAGCGCAAACAAAATCGTATTGGGCAAGCTCAGCGGCCGCAATGCATTTAAGCAGCGCTTGCTGGAATTGGGCGTGCAGCTCGATAGCGAAACCGAAATCAATGCTGCATTTTCGCGCTTTAAAGAGCTGGCGGATCGTAAATCCGAGATATTTGACGAAGACATACTCGCTTTGGTGAGCGATGAGAGCGTATCCCAGGCGCAGGAGCATTTTGCTTTTGTATCGCTCAAGCAGCACAGTGAAACCGGCGAGCGCCCCCAGGCCGCGATCGTGTTTACCGTGGCAGGGCGGGAAGTAAGCGCCCAAGCCGAGGGCAATGGGCCAGTGGACGCCTCGCTCAAGGCGATAGAGTCCCATGCCAAAAGTGGCGCCGAAATGGTGCTTTACTCAGTCAATGCCATAAGCGGCTCTACGGAAAGCCAAGGTGAGGTGACGGTACGCCTGCAAAACAGCGGGCGCGTGGTCAACGGAACGGGCGCAGACCCAGATATTGTGGTGGCCTCTGCCAAAGCGTACTTGAGCGCCCTCAATAAGCTGCAAAGCAAGGCCGATCGCGTTGCAGCGCAGGGCTAGTGGCAGATTTATATGAATTTGCATCATGTTTCTGATGTAAGTACTTGATTTATTAGATTTTTTGATTAAACTGCGGTTTTTTGAATTTTCTTATGAGGGGCGTGGCCCCTCAATTGTCCTATTTGGTGCACATTGGCTAAAAAACTTTTTACTTTTCTATCGCTTTTGCTGTGCTTGGGCATGGCCTTTGCCGTGCCGGACACCAAGCGCAATGGCCGCGTCGATCCGGCCCGTGAGCAAATCAAGAGCAAATGGGTGAAAGCGCAGAATTTCGGGAAAGCGCCCGCGAAGGCAAAAGGTCGGAGCCCGCTTCCGGTAAGGCCGAGTTTTGGCGATGTGGCCGGTTTGCGCCGCGCCACGGATGTACTGGCGCTCAAGTCCAGCGTAGCTTTTGTGATTGACCAAGACACCAAGGAGGTGTTGTTGCATAAGAACGAATTGGCGGTGCTGCCTATTGCCTCGATCACCAAATTGATGACCGGCGTGCTGATCAGCGAAGCGCGTCTTCCGATGGATGAGTTGATCACCATCAGCCAGGACGATGTGGACATGGAGAAGGGCAGCCGTTCTCGTCTTACGGTGGGCACCATGCTGAGTCGGGGAGAGTTGTTGCATTTAGCGCTGATGTCTAGCGAAAATCGCGCCGCTCACGCGCTGGGCCGTACCTATCCTGGTGGTATGCCTAATTTCGTCAGCCTGATGAACGGCAAGGCCGCAGAGTTGGGCATGGCTGCGACCAGTTATGTGGAGCCCACAGGACTCTCGAGCAAAAACCAATCCAGTGCCAAAGATCTTGCTACATTGGTCAATTATGCGTACGCCGACGCAACTTTGCGTGAGTACTCTACCTCGCCTGGACACCAGGTGGAAGTCGGGCGACGCACCTTGCAGTTCAACAATACCAACCGTTTAGTAAAAAGCCCGGATTGGGATATCGGTTTGCAAAAAACCGGATATATCTCCGAGGCCGGACAGTGCTTGGTGATGCAGGCCAAAGTAGCTGGCCGAAAAATAATTATGGTGTTTTTGGACTCAGCCGGCAAACTCAGCCGGATTGGGGATGCAGAGCGGGTGCGCCGATGGGTGGAATCAGCGCCCATGGTCAATGCCCGGGTATCCCCGGTCGCAGCACTTGAATTGCCTGGTACGCGAAGCAGGCAGTAGTGCCTAGCCTTGGGCCTCGTCTCTTTTCCACGCGCCAAGCCAGGCGACCGCCTGCTTAGCTATCGCTAAAGCCCAGTGTTCTCGAAATTTCCTTTGCAGTTTCTTTGAGGCGTGGCATCCAGCCATCTTCCATACGCCCCGAGGGTGAGGAGATCGACAAACCGGCAATCAGTTTGTTCTGGTCATCGTACACGCCCGCTGCCATGCAGCGTACCCCTAACTCTAATTCCTCGTTATCGCTGGCTTGGCCGTATTGGCGCACGCGAGACAACTCGCGTTCCAGCGTCGCCAGGTCAGTGATACTGTTTTTGGTATGTCCCTGCAGTCCGGTTCGGGTCGCATAGGCACGTATGCGCTGTGGGTCGTCTGCCGCCAGGAATAGCTTGCCCACTGAGGTCAGATGCAGGGGCGCTCGCCCTCCGATAGCACGAACCACTTGCATGCCTGATCGCTCACTGTAGGCGCGCTCCACATAAATAATTTCATCCCCCTGTCGCATACTGAGATTGACCGGTTGCTGCGTCAGTTTATGTAGCTCGCGCATCGGGGCAATCGCTGCATCGCGCACATTGAGGCGGCCTTTGACCAGGTTACCCAATTCAAGCAAGCGCATACCCAGGCGGTAGCTGCCCGGTTGCGGGCGGTCCGCAAAACGGCCCAGCACCAGGTCGTTCAAGATGCGATGTGCGGTGGAGGGGTGCAATCCCGCCTTGTCACTAATGTCTTTGAGCGTCATCGCATCTTCGCGCGATGCAAGTACATCGATCAGCGTAAACATGCGCTCTATCACTTGTACCGAAGGCGCCGCGGGGCTGTTGGAGTCTTGTTTGGTCATATGCAGCTGTGGTGAACGCCTGATTTTGCGCTATAGAAACGGCCGGCTAACCTTTAACGTGAATTTAATAAATTAAAATTCGCTTCACCAGGCAAAGAAGTACTGTCTTGCCATCGACCATCCACCAAAACCTGAGAGGGCGCGAAGCGCATTTTGTAGTTCATTTTTTGGCTTTGGGCTATCCAGTAGCCCAAATAGAGGTAAGACAAACCGAGTGACTTGGCCTGTTGCAATTGCCACAGTACGTTGTAAGTTCCAAAGCCGGCATCGGCCTGCGGCTCGTAAAAGGTGTACACCGCCGAAATGCCGTCGTCCAGCACATCCAAGATCGATACCATTTTCAATGTACCGGCGCTATGCGCCTGTGCGGGCTCGCGGAATTCGACCAAACGCGAATTGACCCGGCTTTGCAGCAAAAACTGCGTGTATTGGCTCACGCTGTCCTCCTCCATACCGCCGCCGGCATGGCGTTGATGCTGGTAGCGCAAATACAGCTCGTAGTGCTCTTGGGAAAAGCCTAGGCTTTGCACCCGCACTTGCAGGTCGCCGTGTTGTTTCAGCGCGCGCCGCTGGCTGCGACTAGGGGAAAACCGTGCTACCGGCACACGCAGCGGTATGCAGGCTTGGCACCCGTCGCAGTAAGGTCGGTAGGTAAACATTCCACTGCGCCGAAAGCCGCTTTCCACCAGGCCGGAGTAGGTTGTATTGTCAATCAGGTGGCTAGGTGTGGCCACTTGGGAGCGCGCCTGGCGAGCATCCAGGTAGCTGCACTCATAAGGCGCGGTGGAATAAAACTGCAGGGTCTGTAGTGGCAGATCGTGAAGCTTGGTCATGGCGGCTTGTCAATGGGCTGGCTGCAAATGCTTCCAGCAGTCGGCGGCAAATTCCCACTGAACAGGGGTTTGCGCCCTAGCGGCTTGCATGGTAGCAAGGAATTGCGCGCGCTGCACGGGGCGCGCGCCTAAGCGCGACAGGTGGGCGGTGACTTGCTGGCAGTCCAGCTGAGGGATCTCGTGGGCGCGGCAATGGGCAATCAATGCGGAAAGCGCAATCTTGGAGCCATCGCGCACCTTGGTGAACATAGATTCACCATACACGGCTCGCCCCATCGCCACAAAATACAGGCCCGCCACCATTTCGCCATCGACCCAGGTTTCCACGCTATGGGCATAGCCTGCATGGTGGAAGTCGATATAGGCCTCGACCATGGCCGGCACAATCCAGGTACCGTTTTGCCCTTGACGCGGCGCTTGTGCGCACTGGCGTATCACCGCCGCAAAATCGCTGCTCATGCGGATCTCGCAGCGTGCATCCTGCTGAAAACGGCGCAAAGTTTTTTTCAGCGAATCATGGACCCGGAATTCGCCCGTTGCTAGCACCATGCGCGGGTCGGGGCTCCACCACAGCGTGGGCTGGGTGCCATTAAACCAAGGGAACACGCCACGCGCATACGCATCGCGCAGGGTTTCCACGTCCAGTGCGCCACCGGCAGCGAGCAAACCCGGCGCATCGCTATCAGGCCCCCAGGCCCTACTCAGCGGCGGAAACGGGTCCCCAGGCAGCATCCAAGTCAGGTCGGGCGTACTCATCGGTTCCCTGTCCCATCAGTGTGTTGCCGCTGCATAGCGACATGCCAACGACCCTGGAGGTTAGAATGCGCGAGTCGGGGCGTAGCGCAGCCTGGTAGCGCATCTGGTTTGGGACCAGAGGGTCGAAGGTTCGAATCCTTTCGCCCCGACCAATATACTTGCCAAAGCATTGCCTTTGGCTTTTTTAATTGCGCTTGGCGCGCGCACTGCTGTCCGTAGCTCAGTTGGATAGAGCAACAGCCTTCTAAGCTGTAGGTCACAGGTTCGATTCCTGTCGGACAGGCCACTTTCATAGGCATCATCTTAGGGTAAAAGCAAGGCATTGGCCCGAACGTTGGGCCCTGCGCCTAGGAAATCTTCAAGCGCGTGGTTCAGCAAAGCGGGCTCGCCCGTACTCCAGTAAAGCGTGGCAGCAGATAGGGCTTCTTGCTCGGTTTCCTTGCTTGCGGACCGCAACAAGTCGGCCGCACCCAGCACTTGGCGTGTTCGCCGCGCGACCGGCGGTCCCGCCTCTAATAACTTTACCTGCGGCCCCCAAATCGGCCCCAAGACACCGGTAATCAGCGCGTAATGGGTGCAGCCTAAGACCACGGTGTCAATGTGCGCCCCGCCATCGGGGTTTTGCCGCAAGGCATGTACATAGCGCTGGCATAAGGACGCGATAGCCTGGCGATCCGCTTGCTCGATGGCCGCGGCCAATCCGTCACAGGCTTGCAATACAAATCGTACCGATGGCGCTTGCAAGCTCAGTAATGCTTGAAACTTATCGCTGGCCAGCGTACTACGGGTGGCCATAACCGCTACGACGCCGCTGATACTTTGTGCCGCCGCAGGCTTGAGTGCCGGTTCAATGCCGACAATGGGCAGCATCGGGTAGCGCGCCCGCAGGCTGGCCACAGCCGCCGCCGTGGCGGTATTACAGGCCAGCACCAACGCCTTGGCTTGGTGGGTAGTGCACAGGTAATCAGCCAGCACCTGTGATCGATGGAGCACATGCGCCGTATCGCGCTCGCCGTAAGGGGCATGGCCGGCATCGCCGATGTAAACGAAGTGCTCTTGCGGCAATTCCTGTCGCAGCGCGGCCAGCACGCTCAAGCCGCCAATGCCGCTGTCAAAGACCCCGATAGGACCGGTGGCGACTTGGCGGCTAGGCATCAGACCTCAGGCCGCTTGCACGGCAATGGTTTTGAATTCGCCGCTGGCGATTTTTTGTTGCCATAGCGCCGGACCCGTGATGTGGGCGCTGGTGCCACCGGCATCCACGGCCACGGTGACGGGCATGTCCACCACGTCAAACTCGTAAATTGCTTCCATGCCCAGGTCGGCAAAAGCCAGGACTTTGGCGTGCTTAATGGCTTTGCTGACCAAGTAAGCCGCACCGCCGACAGCCATCAGGTAGGCGCTTTGGTGCTTTTTAATGGCCTCGATGGCTACCTGGCCGCGTTCGGCTTTACCCACCATGGCAATCAGGCCGGTTTGTGCCAGCATCATCTCGGTAAAACCGTCCATCCGTGTTGCAGTCGTCGGGCCGGCCGGTCCTACGGCTTCACCTTGTACCGGATCAACGGGTCCAACGTAATAGATGACCCGATTGCTAAAGTCCACCGGCAGGGCCTCGCCCTTGGCCAGCATGTCCTGGATACGCTTGTGCGCCGCATCGCGCCCGGTCAGCATTTTTCCATTGAGCAATAGGGTTTGGCCGGGTTTCCAGGCCGCCACTTGCGCTGGCGTCAGGCTATTGAGGTCCACCCGGGTGCTCTTCACATAGTCGGGCTTCCAGTCCACCGAGGGCCACAGGTCCAGCGAAGGCGGCGTCAGGTAGGCCGGTCCGCTGCCATCGAGCACAAAATGCGCATGGCGCGTGGCAGCGCAATTGGGGATCATGGCCACCGGCTTACTGGCCGCGTGCGTCGGATAGAGCTTGATTTTGACGTCCAACACCGTCGTCAGACCACCCAGGCCCTGGGCGCCGATGCCCAGCGCATTGACCTTCTCATACAACTCCAGGCGCAGCGCTTCGGTTTGGGAGAGCGCCTCCCCGGCCGACGATTTGGTCTGCAAGGCGTACATATCGATGTCGTCCATGAGGCTTTCTTTGGCCATCAACATCGCTTTTTCGGCAGTGCCGCCGATGCCTATACCCAGCATGCCGGGCGGGCACCAGCCTGCGCCCATGGTAGGCACTGTTTTGAGCACCCAGTCCACCACGGAATCACCCGGGTTGAGCATCACCAGCTTGCTTTTGTTTTCCGAGCCGCCGCCCTTGGCCGCGACCGTAACTTCCACGGTGTTGCCGGGCACCAGTTCGGTGAAGATCACAGCGGGCGTGTTGTCCTTGGTGTTTTTGCGTGCAAATTGCGGGTCGGCCACTACACTGGCACGCAGGGTGTTGTCCGGGTGCAAATAGCCTTGGCGCACGCCCTGGTTGACGGCGTCGTCCAAGGAGCCGCTAAAGCCGGTGAAGCGCACGTCCATCCCCACTTTGAGGAAGACATTGACGATTCCGGTGTCTTGGCATATGGGGCGGTGACCGGTCGCGCTCATTTTGCTATTGGTCAGTATTTGGGCAATCGCGTCTTTGGCGGCCGGGCTTTGTTCGCGCTCATAGGCGCGTGCCAAATGTGCGATGTAATCGGCGGGGTGGTAGTAGCTGATGTACTGCAGAGCGGCGGCGACCGATTCCACGAGGTCGTTTTGGGTAATAAGCGTCATGGTGTGGGCCTGGGATGAAGGCCCTGAGTTTAGCCTCTGGCGTGATAAGGTTGGCTGTGCGCTCAGCTTGCCGGGGCGGACATTTGACGTCAAAATCTGCGGCGTCTGCGGCCCAAGTCAGTGCAATGTAAGTGCCAACGGAGAAGATTGCTGCAGCATTCCGAATACCACAAGGAGACAGGTTCTATGAGTTCGTCGACATCCGCTATCGAGTCCGTACTGGTTGAAAACCGGGTTTTTCACCCCAGTGCGGCGAGCCAGAAAGGCGCCCGCATTTCCGGTATGCCGGCTTACCAGGCCTTGTGTGACGCGGCGGACAAAGACTACCAAGGCTTCTGGGCCCAACTGGCGCGGGACAACCTGAGCTGGTCCAAGCCGTTTACTCGGGTGCTCGATGAGTCCCATGCGCCGTTTTATCAATGGTTTGATGACGGCGAACTCAATGCCTCTGCCAATTGCCTGGACCGCCATATGGGTACACCGGTGGAAAACAAAACCGCCGTGATTTTCGAAGCGGACGACGGCGCAGTGACCAAAACGACGTACAAAGAACTGCTGGCGCGGGTCAGCCAGTTTGCCAACGCACTAAAGGCCGCAGGCATTCAAAAAGGCGACCGTGTGCTGGTCTATATGCCCATGACGCTCGAAGGCGTGATTGCCATGCAAGCCTGCGCGCGTATCGGTGCCACCCACAGCGTGGTTTTTGGCGGCTTTTCCGCCAAAGCCTTGCAAGAACGCATCATCGACGCGGGCGCCGTCGCCGTCATCACCGCAAATTACCAAATGCGCGGTGGGAAACAGCTACCGCTCAAAGCCATTGTGGACGAAGGCCTGGCCATGGGCGGTTGCGAGTCGATCAAAACCGTGTTTGTGTATCAGCGCACGGCCACAGCTTGCCATATGGTGGCTGGCCGCGACAAAACCTTTACCGACGCGTTGGCGGGTCAAAGCACGGTCTGCGCGCCCGTGGCCGTGGGTGCCGAGCACCCCTTATTTATCTTGTATACCTCCGGCTCCACCGGCAAACCCAAAGGCGTGCAGCATTCCACCGGCGGCTACCTGCTATGGGCGAAGCTGACCATGGACTGGACTTTTGATTTACGCGATGACGATGTGTTTTGGTGTACGGCCGACATTGGCTGGATCACCGGACACACCTATGTAGCCTATGGGCCCTTGGCCGCAGGCGCCACGCAAATCATTTTTGAAGGCGTCCCCACGTTCCCCAACGCCGGACGTTTTTGGCAAATGATCGAGCGCCACCACTGCACTATTTTCTATACCGCGCCCACGGCCATCCGCTCGCTTATCAAAGCCGCCGAAAGCGACCCGGCGGTACACCCTGACCGCTCGGACCTGAGCAGCCTGCGCATCCTCGGGTCGGTGGGCGAGCCCATCAACCCTGAGGCTTGGATGTGGTACTACCGCCATGTAGGCCACGAGAACTGTCCCATCGTCGATACCTTCTGGCAAACCGAAACCGGTGGCCACATGATGACGCCGCTGCCAGGCGCTACGCCGCTGGTTCCAGGCAGTTGCACCCTGCCTTTGCCCGGCATCATGGCCGCCATCGTCGATGAAGTGGGCAAACCCATTCCCAACGGTACCGGCGGCATCCTGGTGGTCACACGTCCCTGGCCTTCCATGATCCGCACCATCTGGAACGACCCCGAGCGTTTCAAGAAAAGCTATTTCCCCGAAGAAATGGGCGGCAAGCTCTACTTGGCGGGCGACGGCGCGGTGCGCAGCGCGGACCGGGGTTACTTTCGTATCACCGGGCGCATTGACGACGTACTCAATGTGTCTGGCCACCGCATGGGCACCATGGAAATTGAATCGGCCCTCGTATCCAAAACCGATCTGGTCGCCGAAGCGGCTGTGGTAGGCCGCCCGGATGACTTGACGGGCGAGGCGATCTGCGCCTTTGTCGTGCTCAAGCGTTCGCGTCCCAGCCCCGACGAAGCCAAGGTCATTGCCAAAGAATTGCGTGACTGGGTGGCCAAAGAAATCGGCCCGATTGCCAAACCCAAGGACATCCGCTTTGGTGAGAACTTGCCCAAGACGCGCTCTGGAAAAATCATGCGCCGACTGTTGCGTTCGCTGGCTAAAGGCGAGACGATTACCCAGGACGTTTCCACCCTCGAAAACCCGGCGATTTTGGACCAGTTGGGCCAGGCCTATTAATTGGGCTGGTGCCTAGAAAAGGCGCTCTCGGTTCGATCCGGGTTGCGCCTAAAAAAAAGGATGCATCGCATCCTTTTTTCTTAGCTGCAGAATGTCGCTCAGCTTTGCAGTGCCGCAAAAACGCTGTCCCGAATGGACTCTACAGAGCCTTGACCGTTCACAGCGCGGTATTTGGGGGCTATGGCCGG
>CANKNK010000031.1 GCA_947483455.1 Comamonadaceae bacterium
CAAAGGGTGTTCAGGCCGCGCAACAAGTCGTCCTGCATATCACCTACATGTTCCAAGCCAACGGCGACGCGGATCAAACCCTGGCCGATGCCGGCGGCCTGGCGTTGGGCTTCAGACAATTTGCCATGCGAAGTGCTGGCCGGGTGGGTCAATAAGGTTTTGGTGTCGCCCAGGTTGGTACACAGCGAGAGTACGCGCAAACTGTCCAGCACATGAAAAGCGTGGCTGCGCGACTGTTCCGGGCTGGCGGCCTTGAGGTCGAAGGACACCACCGCGCCACCCAAATTAGACATCTGCCGCATGGCCAGGGCATGTTGCGGGTGGCTGGGCAAGCCTGGGTAATACACGCGCTCTACCAAAGGCTGTTGCTCTAACCACTGCGCCAGCGTATGGGCGCGGGCGCTCTGGGCGCGCATACGGATGTCCAAAGTTTCCAGCCCCTTGAGCACGACCCAGGCATTAAAGGGCGAGAGCACCATGCCACTGTTTTTCATTACGGGTAAGAATTTGCCGTTGATCAGTGCATCGCTAGCGCATAGCGCTCCCGCCATGACACGTCCTTGGCCATCCAAATATTTGGTGCCCGAGTGCATCACGATGTCCGAACCCATCTCCATTGGGCGCTGCAATACCGGTGTGGCAAAGCAGTTGTCCACCGCCAGCAAAGCACCGGCATTGTGGGCCAAGTCCGCCAGGGCTTGTATGTCGCAGACCTCGGTCAAGGGGTTGGTCGGGGTTTCTGCAAACAACAACTTGGTGTTGGGGCGGATGGCTGCTTTCCAGGCCGCGAGGTCGGTTTGCGACACCACGGTGGACTCCACGCCGAAACGGGCAAACTCCGAACCGATCAGCTTGATAGTTGAGCCGAACATGGACTGGGAATACAAGACATGGTCGCCAGCCTTGAGCAGGCTAAAGAGCATCAGCATCACCGCCGACATGCCAGACGAGGTGGCCAGGGCCGCCTCGCTGCCTTCCATGGCGGCCAGGCGCATTTCAAAACTGCTGACCGTGGGGTTGCCCGAACGCCCATAGGTATAGCCCTCGTCTTCGCCACCAAAGCGGCGCGCCGACACCTCGGCCGAGGGCTGGACGTAGCCGCTGGTCAGGTACAGCGCTTCGGAGTTTTCGCCGTACTGGCTGGGCTCCATGGCCACGCGCTGGGCCAAGGTGTCAGGATGCAGTCCGGGGGGTAGTGGATGGCTTGGCATGGGATGTTGAATAGTTAAACCGCGGGGTTGACTAAACCGGATTGGGCAAGGCCAGGCGCGAGCTGTCTTGCTCGTCTTCCTGACTACTGACACGCGCCGCACTCAGGCGCGCAATATCGGCAACACCCACATCGCCGGTGACATACACACCATCAAAACACGATGCATCAAAACCTTTGATGGCGGTGTTGAGCGAACCGATAGCAGTTTTCATGGCATCGACGTCCTGGTATATCAGCGCATCGCAACCGATGATGGCGCGCACTTCTTCCACCGAACGGTTGTAGGCCACCAGTTCCGAGCTGGTAGGCATATCTATGCCATACACATTGGGAAAACGCACCGGCGGCGCGGCGCTGGCCAGATAGACTTTTCGCGCACCGGCATCACGCGCCATTTGCACAATCTCTTGGCTGGTGGTGCCGCGCACAATCGAGTCGTCCACCAAGAGCACATTACGCCCTTTGAATTCGCTGGCAATCGCATTGAGCTTTTGCCGCACCGATTTTTTGCGCACTGCCTGTCCGGGCATGATGAAGGTTCGGCCCACGTAGCGATTTTTGACAAAGCCTTCGCGGTAAGGCAAGCCCAGTAATTGCGCCAGTTGCGCGGCGCTGGGGCGGCTCGATTCCGGGATGGGAATAACCACGTCAATTTCGTTAGGCGGCACAGTGGATACCACGCGCTTGGCCAGGGTTTGCCCCAAATTAAGTCGCGCCTGGTACACCGAAATGCCGTCCATCACGGAGTCAGGTCGGGCCAGGTACACAAACTCAAAAATGCAGGGGTTGAGCACGGGCGCATCCGCACATTGCTGCGCCATCATCTTGCCTTGCAAGTCGATAAACACCGCTTCGCCAGGGGCCACATCGCGCTCGAACTGGTGCAGGGTGCCTTCCAAGGCCACCGACTCGCTGGCCAGCACAATTTGGTCCGGGCCGCGCCCAATGCACAAGGGACGGATACCAAAGGGGTCGCGAAAGGCCAGCAGGCCATGTCCGGCGATCAAGGCGATGACGGCATATGAACCTTTGATACGCCGATGCACCTTGCGTACTGCTTCAAACAGATGGGCGGGTTGCAAGGGCATGCCGCGGGTGGTGCGCTCGATTTCATGGGCTAACACATTGAGCAAGACTTCAGAGTCGCTCTCGGTGTTGATGTGCCGGTGGTCCACGGTAAACAACTCGTGCTTGAGGGCTTGCGCATTGGTCAGGTTGCCGTTGTGCACCAGCACAATGCCAAAGGGCGCGTTGACGTAAAAGGGCTGCGCCTCTTCCTCGCTAAAGGCATTGCCGGCCGTTGGATAACGCACTTGGCCCAGACCGCAGTTACCCGGAAGTGCGCGCATATTGCGGGTACGGAAAATGTCTTTGACCATACCCTTGGCCTTGTGCATGAAAAACTTGTTTTCCTGCTGCGTCACAATGCCTGCCGCATCCTGGCCGCGGTGCTGCAACAGTAGCAAAGCATCGTAAATGAGCTGATTGACTGGTGCGTTACTGACAATGCCTACGATTCCACACATGCTAAGTTCGCTCACTCAAGGTAAATAGGGGCCTAAGGCCATGGGCAACCAAGGTTTGAGTCCGGCGAGCACCGATTGTGCAATGCGCGGACTATAGGCCTGCAGCCACCAATCACTTTGGGCCAACGGTGTCAAACGCAATACCAGCGCTGCCGACAGCAACACGGCCATCGCCCGCAAGCTTCCAAAGGCCAAGCCCAAAAACCGGTCTGCTAAGCCCATGCCACTGACATAGACTACTTTTTTGGTCAAAAACACCAGGAAACTGCCGGCCAGCAGGCAAAGCATAAAGGCGAGAAAAAATCCAAACCCATAGCGCACCATGTCGCTAGCGCCACGGGTCGGCAGCCATGGCGCAATCGATGGCGCGGCCCACTGGGCCAACACAAAGGCCAGCACCCAATTCAGCAAGGAGAGCACCTCATAAACTAATCCACGCCAGGCGCCTATGGAAAGTGACAAGGCCAGCACGGCCAAGCAAATCCAGTCGAGATCGGCCATAGCCCGTCCGCACTAAAGCGTTAACACCGCGGCGGCAAGGCCCAAGGACTTGATCTTTTCTGCGGCTTTATCCGCCTCGGCCTTATTGGCAATGGGGCCAACACGAACCCGCGTACGCTTGCCGTCGTTGTTATTGATGATCTGGGTGTAAGTTTTGAAACCAGCTTTCTCAAGCGTTTGGCGCGCCTCGCGCGCTTTTTGCGCTTCGGCAAACGCACCCACTTGCACCACATAGCGCGCCCCCGGCGCAGACGCCGCAGGTGCAGGCTCCTTGCCATCTAGCAAGGTTTGGGCTTTAGACGCCTCGGCCGGGGATTTGGGTTCAAGCACCTTGGTGTCCGACTTAGGAACGGCCTTGGCCTCGGTCTTGCCTGTGGCCAGGGTATCGGGCTTTGTATCTGCTATCGCGGGTGTCGGCGCAGTGGCTTTAGCGGGCTGCGCCTTTTCAGGGGTCACCGTAGCAGCCGACGGTCCGGCCTTTTCAACTGGGGCGGGGTAAACCATAGTTTCCTTCTCCGCTGGCTCAGCCTTGGGTAAGGGCGCCTCCGCTTGGGAAGCGACTACTGCCTTCGGAGTAGCGGCCAAAGGGGCGACTTTGTTTTTATCAGGAATGTTGATGGCAATGTCTACGTCAATCGGACGCGGCTGACTGTCAAACAGCAAAGGGAAACCCACCACGCCGATAAGCACCAGGGCCGCCGCACCTATCAAACGGTGGCGGGCCCGTTTGCGCATGGCTTCCAAGCTTTCCGCGGCCGGTGGAGGGGCTGAAGGCTCGGCACCGTCTTTGCGAAACTTGAAAAATGCCATGGCGTGATTTTTTAGGAAGATGCGAGGTGGGCTCCGGAAAGCCGGGGAAGCCCTTGCTGGAGTACTCCGCCTACGGTGTAGAACGATCCAAACACCAAGATTCTATCAGCGGGGTCCGCGCAGCCAATAGCCTCTTGCAAGGCCGATTGCGGGCTGGCAAAGGCCCTGGCACTCACCTCTTTACGCACATTGTGGGCCTGCCAGCGCTGCAGCAAATCTGCGCCCGAAGCGGCGCGCGGGGTAGGTAAATCGGTGAAGTACCAGCACTCGACCAGCGGGTTCATACGCGCCAGCATGGGCGCCAAGTCTTTGTCCGCCATCGCACCGAATACCGCATGGGTGCGCGGGAAAAATCCCATCGCATCCAAATTGGCCGCCAGCGCCGCCACCGAATGCGGGTTATGCGCCACATCTAGCACGAGGCTCGGCTTGCCTGGAATAATTTGAAAGCGCCCACTAAATTCCACCATGGCCAGCCCATTGCGGATGGCCTGCGCCGTGACCGGGAGTTTGTCCCGCAAAGCCGTTAAAGCTGCCAGCACGCCTGCTGCATTGACCAGCTGGTTTGCACCGCGCAACGCGGGATAAGCCAAGCCGCTGTAACGCCGCCCCCTTCCCGCCCATTCCCATTGCTGCGGGTCGCCCCGGGTGTTGAAGTCCCGCCCCACACGCCACAAGTCGGCACCAATTTCCACAGCATGGTCCAGCACACTGTGCGGCGGCATCGGGTCGCTCACTACCACGGGTCGGCCGGTGCGCATGACACCTGCCTTCTCGCGCCCAATAGTTTCCCGATCCGTGCCCAAAAACTCCATGTGGTCCAAGTCGATACTGGTGATCACTGCGCAATCGGCATCGATGATGTTCACCGCGTCCAAGCGCCCGCCCATGCCCACCTCTAGAATCGCCACATCCAGGGGCTGCGACCGCATCACATCCAGGATGGCCAGGGTAGAAAACTCAAAATAGGTTAGGGATACAGGCGCTGGGCCTGCCGTGCGCGCAGCCTCCACGCGGGCAAACCCTTGCGTCAAAGCATCGGCTGCTACGTTCTGCCCTTGCAGGCGCAGACGCTCTTCGAAATGCACCAAATGCGGCGAGGAATACACTGCGGTGCGGTAACCCGCCTGCATCAGAATGGACTCCAGCATGGCGCAGGTAGAGCCTTTGCCATTGGTACCGGCGACGGTAATTACGGTGCAGGGTAGCTGTAAATCCATGCGCTGCGCCACCTGGCGCACCCGCTCCAAGCCCATGTCGATGTTGGTAGGGTGCAGCTGCTCGCAATAGGCCAGCCATTCCGGTAAATTTTTCATAGGGATGGGATTGTCGCGCAGACCGGTGCCTAGCCTGGGTCGCTGGCCCATGGCATCATCGCGGCCATGAAAAACACCGCCCCCACCCCGGCCATCACACTGTTTGGCATCCCCCACTGCGACACCGTAAAAAAAGCCCGCCTTTGGATGCAGGATCAGGGCCTGGCTTATCACTTTCATGATTTCAAAAAGGACGGCGTGCCGTCCAAGGCCCTTGCCGACTGGATGCAAGCGCTAGGTTGGGAAACCCTGCTCAATCGCAAAGGGACGACCTGGCGCAAGCTGGATCCAGCGCTGCAAAATAGCGTGGGCGACGCGGCCAGCGCGGCTGCGCTGATGCAGGCCCACTGCAGCGTCATTAAACGGCCCCTCGTGCAGTGGCCCGATGGCCGCATCACCGTGGGCTTTGTGCCCCAGACCTTTTTGGACCTGCTGCCTTAAAATCACAGGCATCGCGGGCGGTCCGCTTGTCCTGATGAACCGCCCATTCCCCAGCCGCACCGGGCATCTACCGGCCCCTACCCAGCCATAGCCATGAGCACCACCCACCTCCAAAGCGCCAGCGTTAGCACCCAAGCCAGCGTGTATTTCGACGGCAAATGCGTCAGCCACAGCCTCACCATGGCCGATGGCAGCAAAAAATCGGTTGGCGTGGTGCTGGCCGCTGAACTCACTTTTGGCACCGCTGCGCCAGAAGTCATGGAATGCGTGGCCGGAGGTTGTGAATACTTGCTCCAAGGCGCTAGCGCATGGGCCAGCTGCCAGCCCGGCCAAAGCTTCAGCGTGCCCGGGCAAAGCAGTTTTCAAATTCGCGTAGCCGATGCCTTCCACTACATTTGCCATTACGGCTAAACCCCGGCATTGCGCCCTGGCTGCAGGCCTCAGGCACGAATCCATAACGCGGTAATGCGTACTCCTTAGCCCCCACCGAACTCCACAGACCACCGATCGCTTGCGCCCAAACCTTATGTCCACCATTCTTCAAAACATCCCCGCTGGCCAAAAAGTCGGTATCGCGTTTTCCGGAGGCCTGGACACCAGCGCTGCGCTGCACTGGATGCGCAACAAAGGCGCGATTCCCTACGCCTATACGGCCAATCTGGGCCAGCCCGACGAGTCCGACTACGACGAGATTCCGCGTAAAGCCATGGAATACGGCGCTGAACATGCCCGCTTGATTGACTGCCGCAGCCAACTAGCTGCCGAAGGTATTGCGGCTATGCAAAGCGGCGCGTTTCATATCTCCACCGGTGGCCTGACCTACTTCAACACCACGCCTATCGGGCGCGCCGTGACCGGCACCATGCTGGTGGCGGCCATGAAGGAAGACGATGTGCATATCTGGGGCGACGGCAGTACCTACAAAGGTAATGACATTGAACGTTTTTACCGCTATGGCCTACTCACCAATCCGGCGCTCAAAATCTACAAGCCCTGGCTAGACCAGGCCTTTATTGATGAACTGGGTGGCCGCGCGGAAATGTCTGCTTTCATGACCAAAGCGGGGTTTGGCTACAAGATGTCGTCGGAAAAAGCCTATTCGACCGACTCCAATATGCTGGGCGCGACGCACGAGGCTAAGGACCTGGAGCACTTGAGCAGTGGCATGACCATCGTCAACCCCATCATGGGCGTGGCCTTTTGGAAGGATGATGTCAGCATTGCGCGCGAAGACGTGCGGGTGCGCTTTGACGAAGGCCGCCCGGTCGCGCTCAATGGCGTGGAGTATCCGGACCTAGTCGGCCTTATTTTGGAAGCCAACCGCATCGGAGGGCGGCACGGCCTGGGCATGAGTGACCAAATTGAGAACCGCATCATCGAGGCGAAAAGCCGTGGCATTTACGAAGCCCCTGGCTTGGCCCTGCTATTCACGGCGTACGAGCGCTTGGTCACCGGCATCCACAACGAAGACACGATTGAGCAATACCGCGAGAACGGGCGCAAACTCGGGCGCCTTTTGTACCAGGGCCGCTGGTTTGACCCGCAAGCCATCATGCTGCGCGAAGCGGCGCAACGCTGGGTTGCGCGCGCCGTGACAGGCGAGGTCACGCTGCAATTGCGCCGTGGCAATGATTACTCCATTCTGAACACCGAATCGCCAAATCTGACCTACCACCCTGAGCGCCTCACGATGGAGAAAGGCGCCTCGATGTTCTCCCCGGCCGACCGCATCGGGCAACTCACTATGCGCAACCTGGACATTGCCGATACGCGCGAAAAGCTCGGGATCTACAGCCAGGCGGGCTTACTCGCACAGGATCCAGGCACCCGCATGATGGGTTTGGATACAAACTAATGCATTAGGGGACGGCTTGCTAAACTAATTTGACATAGTTGTTTGCAGAGCCACAACGGTCTTTGACGGAGATTCGCGACATGGCAGGTATCCGGGAGCATGGGGTTCATGACTGCTAAGCACAGGCCGGGCACCGAGTTGGGTCGCGGCAGCCAAAGCCGCGCGCCGGGCTTGGGTTTGCGCACGCTGAATATGGCATTGGCCGTGGTGGGTGCTGGTCTTTTTATAGCGGTTTTTCTGCTTTTTTATCTGCAATGGCAGCATCACACCCTGCTCGTCGCTGCCAAGGACAATCACGCCCTTTCAGTCGATGCATTGAGGCAAGCGCTCAACGCTGATGCGGCGCGATGGCCCGAGCCCGGAACCATGGGCCAAGCAAAAAGCGAAGTGCCCACTACCGCGCCTTTGCCGATACACAGCGCAACCGTGCAAGCGCAGGCAGCCGCAACGCAGGCCAAAACTAGCGCTGAACCATTGGAGCAAATGCGTCAAAACGCGAGCGATATTTTTCAGCTCTCCGTCTTGTGCTTATTGCTTACCTTGCTCACCGTAGCTATTTTGTTGTTGCAGAACCGGCAGCGCGCTTTAGCCCAAGAAAAGTCGCGCGAATTGACCGCGTATTTCCGCGACACGCAATTGAAAGCAGAAACCGTCAGCCGGGGCAAGACCCGCTTTCTGGCCAATATGAGCCATGAGCTGCGCACGCCCTTTAACGGGGTCTTCGGCATGCTCAGCCTATTGGGTACCACCTCGCTCAATGCCCTCCAGGCCGACTACCTCAAGACCGCCAACGCGTCGGCCAACCATTTGCTCCATGTGCTAAACGACATCCTGGACCTTTCGGCGCTAGAAGAAGGAAAAATCAGTTTGCAATTAGCGCCCCTGGAGCTACGCCAAGTCATTGCTGATATCAGCGATGCTATGCGTCCGCAAGCGGAGCAGAAGAAACTGGACTTCGGTGCGCAGGTACATCCGGACGTGCCGCAGTGGCTGCTGTTAGACGTCAAACGGCTCAAGCAAATTCTGTTCAATCTGTCCAATAACGCGATTAAGTTCACCAGCCGAGGTGGGGTACAAATCAGGGTCAAGCTAGGAGGGCCAGCGCCCTCGGTCGACAAGGGCGATGTATTGCTGGAAAGTGCCGTTGAAGAGAGTGGCATCGGTATCAGCAGTGAGGCCCTGGAAAATTTATTTCAGCGCTTTAACCAAGTTCACAGCGACAGCCACAACGACTATGGCGGTACCGGTCTAGGTCTGGAAATCTCCCAATCCCTGGCGCAGTTGATGGGGGGGCAGATCGAGGTGACCAGCGCCAAGGGCGTGGGCTCTTGCTTTACTTTGCGTATGCCAGCGCAGCCCACCGCAGCGCCTTTACCAAGCAGCCAACGCAAGGTATTTCAACTGGATCCACCGATTAAACCTGAGCGTATGTACCGCATACTGGTGGTGGAAGACAACGAAGTCAACCGCAAGTTTGTCGATATCCTGCTCAAGCGCATGGGCTACCTCACCTTTTTCGCTGAAAACGGAAGTGTCGTTATCGACCTTTTGCAATCACAAAGCTTTGACCTGGTGTTGATGGACTTGCACATGCCGGTAATGAATGGCATGGACGCCACGCGCGCCATACGGGCGCTGTCGCACCCGACAGCAACAATTCCCATCATTGCGCTGACGGCCAATGTGATGAACGAGGCACGCGAAGAAGCGCTGGCCGCGGGTGTCAACGACTTCGTCACCAAGCCGGTTCACCTGAACCGCTTGCAGGATGTGATCCGCCAGCACCTGGAGCCCAACACCGAAACCGCGCCGGACCCCGAACGCTAGCGGTGGCGATTGCGCAGACCGAGCAACCCCTGGGTTGCGGGATCGGGGAACAGGTATTGCGGGCCTATGGCTTCCAAGGTACTTGGCGCAATGCCCAATGCCTCCAAGCCGGGCAGGCTGCCCGTGACCACATTGTCTAGGCGCATAGAGTCCAAATTGTCTTGGCTCATCACGGGTTCGCCCGGCATCAAGCCCAGTACAAAAGCCTGGATGCGGCCCATCCACAAGGGCAGGCCGATGACAGGTCGGCCCCGGCCGTGCGCAATGCCGCTGCTGCGTGCCGCGAATTGCACCAACTGACGCAGCGTGTACACCTGCGGTCCCGCCAACTCATAGACCTGCATTGCGGGCGCCTGGCCCAGCCCTTGCGCCAAGCTTTGGAGTACCGCGCTGGCAACATCTTCTACCCAGACCGGCTGGAAGCGCGCATCCGCACAGGCCAAAGGCATAACGGGGAAAACCGCTTGTAAGCGGGCAAACACGTTCAGAAATTTATCGTTGGCGCCAAAAATAACGCTGGGGCGCAGCACCGTCAAGCCACAAGCGCCCGTGCCGCCCTGCCCCCAGCCCAGGGTATCGGCCAGCAGCCTTTCCCCGACCGCTTTGCTGCGCAGGTAATTCGAGGGCGCTATCTGTGCCGGGGCCGTGTTCACACCCAGCGCGCTGATATGTACCAGGTGGGCCACCCCCTTGGCCACACAGGCGCGGGCTATCTTGGCTGGTAAATCCTGGTGCACGTGGACAAATGCGGCAGGGCTGCCGTGCAGGATCGCGACCAGGTTAATCACTGCATCCATACCGGCCATGGCGCGGCCCAAGGCGGCTTCATCATGGATATTGGATTCCAACACGGTGAGCCCAGGCAAATGCATCACGCACCTGGCATGCACCGCTTTACGCGACAACACGGTGACGCGGTAGCCCGCACGCACCAACTTTTCGCATACATGGCCGCCGACAAAACCGGAGCCTCCCAACACCAATACCTGCTTCATGGCAAACACTTCTCCACAATTTCAAGGCCAGGGCCCAAG
>CANKNK010000032.1 GCA_947483455.1 Comamonadaceae bacterium
ACTCCACGCGGATAGAGCCCTGCGATTGCAAGGTGTTCAGCGCCTCATTGACGCGCTGGCGCGACAAGCCGACCAAGTAGGCCAGTTCTTGCTGCGTGATGCGTAGCACCTCGCCGACGCCGGGGTAGAGCACCGGGTTGAACAGCGCGGCCAGACTGCGCGCAACGCGCACATCGGGGTTGTTCATGCGGTCAATTTCTCTGGCGGCGATGAACTGGGCCAAGCGCTCATTGAGCTGGTTCATCACAAAACGGTTAAAGGCGATGGAGTTGTCCAGCAGCCAGTGGAAAGTGTCCACATGCAATCCGGCCACCCGGCTTTTTCGGAGGGTCTCGATGTTGTAGCGGTAGCTTTCGCGCTTCAAGGCAGTGCCTTCGCCAAACCAGCCACCCGGCGGAATGCCAGTGTAGGTGATGGTCTGTCCCTGGGCGTTGTCGGTGCTCATTTTGAGTAGACCGTCTATCACGCCAAACCAGTAGGTGACGGGTTTGCCGGTGCGGCACAGCGTCTCCCCAGGGTTTGCCTCGGCGATCTTCAGGTCGGTGGCAGCCCGTTCGCGTTCATGGTTGGTGAGCAAGCGCATCCAAGGGATAGCCAAAAGCTCCAGATCGGTGAGCGGCCTGCGGCGGGCGTGCAGTGCAGATTCCTGGGTCATGGCGGCTATCCTTTGGGGTTGACCAGGTCGCCTTGCCGGACGCTGGGCGCAGTGAATTTCGTCAGCTATATGCAAGAGAAGGGAAAACACCTAGTCGAATTTCCTGCAATTGTCGTTCAAACGACAACAAAACGTCAAATGCCCTTTTAGTATCAAGCGTAAGGACGCCCTGGCCTCTGAGCGAGGCGAAGGCGCATACCGGAAGGAATTTTTCGATGCAAACAACGTTTGTGCAATTGCTCATGCAGCATGCCAAGGCACGCCCCCACGCGCCGGCCATGCGTGAAAAGGAATACGGCATCTGGCAGACCCTGACCTGGTCGCAATTAGCGGCCATGGTCGAGCAACTGGCTGCGGGCCTGCACCAAGCCGGTTTGCGCCGGGGCGAGCATATGGTGGTGGTGGGTGCGAACCGCCCGCGGCTGTACGCCACCATGCTGGCCGTGCAATCCTTGGGGGCGATCCCGGTGGCGCTTTACCAAGACGCCGTGGCTGCCGAATGCGTTTTCCCCATCCAGAACGCGGAAGTGCGCTTCGCCTTTGCCGAGGACCAGGAGCAGGTGGACAAGCTGCTGGAAGTGCGCGAGAGCGCGGCGCAACTCACACATATCTTTTTCGATGAGCCGCGCGGCTTGCGCAATTACGACCAGCCTGGATTGCAGTCCATGGATGCTTTGCAGGAAGCGGGAAAGGCCTATGCGGCGGAGCATCCGGCATTCTTTGCAGAAGCGGTAGCTCGCGTGATGCCCGACGATACCGCGGCGATGTTTTTTACCTCGGGCACTACCGGCAAGCCCAAAGGTGTGGTGCATAGCCATGACACCTTGCTCAACCGCGCCCGCGCTGGCGCTGCTTTCGACCGCCTGACGGATAAGGAGGAAGTACTGGCCTATATGCCGGTGGCCTGGATCGGTCAGAATATTTTTAGCTATGCGCAATGGTTGTCCTGCGGCTATGTGGTGAACTGCCCGGAGTCGGCGGCCACGTCTACCATTGACCTCAAAGAAATTGGGCCGACCTATTATTTCGCGCCGCCGCGCGTGTTTGAGGGCTTGCTCACCAGCGTGATGATCCGCATGGAAGACGCCTCGGCCATCAAGCGCAGCATGTTCCATGCGTGCATGCGCCTGGCCAAGCGTGTCGGGCCGGTGCTCAGTAGCGGTGGCCAAGTGTCCCTGGTGGACCGCGCCTTGTATGCGCTGGGCAATGTGCTGGTGTACGGCCCGCTACGTAACAACCTGGGTTTGAGCCGGGTGCGTGTGGCCTATACCGCCGGTGAGGCCATCGGGCCCGATTTGTTTAGTTTTTACCGCTCCATTGGCGTCAACTTGAAACAGTTGTACGGCTCCACGGAAACCGCCGTCTTTGTCTGTTTACAGCCCGATAACCAGGCCCATGCCGATACCGTAGGCGTGCCTTGCGAAGGTGTGCAAATCAAGGTCGATGACAGTGGTGAGATTTTGGTGAAATCGCCCGGCTTGCTGCGCGGCTATTACAAAAATCCAGAGGCAACCGCAGAAGTATTGAGCGCCGACGGCTGGTACCACACCAACGATGCCGGCTTTATCGACGCGCAAGGTCACCTGAAAATTATCGACCGCGTCAAAGATGTAGGCCGGGTGCGGGGTGGCACGTTTGACGGGGCTATGTTCGCCCCCAAGTATGTAGAGAACAAACTCAAATTCTTCCAGCACATCAAAGAGGTCGTGGCCTACGGCGACGGGCGCGAAAAAGTGTGTGTATTGATCAATATCGACTTTGATGCGGTGGGCAACTGGGCCGAGCGGCGTAACTTGCCCTATGCTGGGTACACCGATCTGGCGCAAAAACCACAGGTGTATCAACTGATCAAAGAATGCGTGGAACAGGTCAATGCGGATCTCAGCCGTGACACATTGCTGGCCGGTAGCCAGGTCAGCCGCTTTCTGGTCTTGCACAAGGAATTGGACGCCGATGACGGCGAACTCACGCGGACCAACAAAGTGCGCCGTGGCTTTATCGCCGAGAAATACCAGGTGCTGGTCGATGCCTTGTACCAAGGGCGCAGCGAACAGTTTATTGAGACGCAAGTGAAGTTTGAAGACGGGCGTACCGGCAGCGTGAGCGCTACCCTGAAGATCGAGGACGCCAACATTTTCGCTCCCGTGAAGGCCGCAGCATGAGCAAAAAAATCGGCGACGTCATTTTGAACGTCAGCAATATTTCCCTGGCCTTTGGTGGCGTGAAGGCGCTGACCGATATTTCCTTTGACGTGCGCGAGCATGAGATCCGCGCCATTATCGGACCCAATGGCGCAGGAAAGAGCTCGATGCTCAATTGCATCAACGGCGTCTACACACCGCAGCACGGCTCGATCACCTTCCGGGGTAAAACCTTTAGCCATATGGACAGCCACGACGTGGCAACCATGGGAATTGCCCGCACCTTCCAAAACTTGGCTTTGTTCAAAGGCATGAGCGTGCTGGACAACCTGATGTCCGGGCGCAACCTCAAAATCAAAAGCAATATATTTTTACAGGCGCTGCGCATCGGCCCGGCCGAGCGCGAGGAGATCATGCACCGCGAGGCAGTGGAGCGGATTATTGATTTTCTGGAGATACAGGCCTACCGCAAAACGCCCGTCGGGCAACTGCCTTATGGTTTACAAAAGCGCGTCGATTTGGGCCGCGCTTTGGCGATGGAGCCGCAGGTTTTGCTGCTCGATGAACCGATGGCCGGTATGAATGTTGAAGAAAAGCAGGACATGTGCCGCTTTGTGCTGGATGTGAACGACGAATTCGGTACCACGGTAGTGCTGATTGAGCACGACATGAGCGTGGTGATGGACATCAGCGACCGCGTGGTGGTGCTGGACTACGGCAAAAAAATTGGCGATGGCACGCCCGATGAAGTGCGCAACAACCCCGATGTAATCAGCGCCTATCTGGGCACCAGTCACTAAGGGCGGGGCAAGACGATGCAAAACAAAATGCAAAAAAATGGCGTGTGGGCATTTGGAGAGGGCGTGTAACCATGGGATTCTTTCTTGAAACTTTGCTGGGCGGCCTGATGGCCGGCATGTTGTATTCCCTGGTGGCGCTAGGCTTTGTGCTGATTTACAAAGCCTCGGGCGTGTTCAATTTCGCCCAGGGCGCAATGGTCTTGTTTGCAGCCCTGGCGATGGCCCGTTTTGCCGAGTGGGTGCCGCTGTGGACCGGCATCGCCGACAACCGTTTAGTGACGACTTCCATAGCCTTTATCCTGGCAGGCGTGGTCATGTTTTTGGTAGCCTGGACGGTAGAGCGCTTGGTGCTGCGCCATTTGGTGAACCAGGAAGGCACCACGCTTTTGATGGCGACCCTGGGCATCGCCTACTTGCTCGACGGCGTAGGCCAGACGATTTTTGGCAGCGATATTTACAAAATCGACATTGGCATGCCCAAAGAGCCCATCATGGCTTTTGAGTCCACTTTCCCCGGTGGCATATTGATTAACAAAGAAGACCTGATTGCCGCCGTGATCGCAGCAGGCCTGGTGATCTTGCTGACTCTGTTCTTCCAGAAAACCTCGACCGGCCGGGCCCTGCGCGCGGTGGCTGATGACCACCAAGCCGCGCAGTCCATCGGTATTCCGCTAGACCGTATCTGGGTGGTGGTGTGGTGTGTCGCCGGTGTCGTGGCCCTGGTGGCTGGCATGATTTGGGGCAGCAAGCTGGGCGTGCAATTTACCTTGTCCACGGTCGCTATGCGCGCGCTACCGGTGGTGATTCTTGGTGGGCTTACCTCGGTTCCCGGCGCGATTCTGGGCGGTTTGATTATTGGTGTGGGTGAAAAACTGTCCGAAGTGTTTCTAGGGCCTTATGTAGGTGGCGGCATCGAGATCTGGTTTGCCTATGTATTGGCGCTGATCGTCTTGCTGTTCCGTCCGCAAGGCCTGTTCGGCGAAAAAATCATTGACCGCGTCTGAAGGACTCCACCATGTTTTACAGAGAAAACGGCCAATTCAAAACCAGCTACCGGGCGGATCAACAGATATTCGGCATCACGCAGGATCGTATCGGTGTATTGCTACTCATCGCTTTCGCGTTTATGGGCGTGCCATTCCTGGCCGATGAATACATGTTTCGCGCCATTTTGGTGCCCTTCCTCATCCTGTCGCTAGCGGCTTTGGGGGTGAACATACTGGTCGGCTACTGCGGCCAAATTTCCCTGGGTTCCGGCGCCTTTATGGCGGTGGGCGCTTATGCGGCCTTTAACTTCTTTGTACGTGTTGATGGCATGCCGGTGGTTCTGGCGATACTTTTAGGGGGCGTGTTCTCCACACTGGTCGGAATGTTTTTCGGCATACCTAGCTTGCGCGTAAAAGGCTTGTACTTGGCAGTAGCTACCTTGGCCGCACAGTTTTTCTGCGATTGGGCGTTTTTGCGTATCACGTGGTTTACCAATGATTCGGCCTCGGGCACGGCCTCGGTTGCAGATTTGCAGGTCTTGGGCTATGCGATTACGACGCCGCTAGCCAAATATTTGTTCTGCCTGAGTTTTTTGGTAGTGTTTGGCTTGTTGGCCAAGAACCTGGTGCGCGGCGCGATTGGCCGCGAGTGGATGGCGATCCGCGATATGGACGTGGCCGCTGCCGTGATCGGCATTCGTCCGATGTACGCCAAGCTCAGCGCTTTTGCTGTGAGCTCCTTTATTGTGGGCGTGGCCGGTGCATTGTGGGCCTTTGTGTACTTGGGCTCCTGGGAGCCTGCGGCCTTCTCGGTAGACCGCTCCTTTCAATTGCTGTTCATGGTGATTTTGGGTGGGATGGGCTCGATCATGGGTAGCTTTTTTGGTGCGGCGTTTATTGTGGTCTTGCCAATTGCGATCAACCAGTTTTTGCCGGTTTTGGGTCATTTGTTTGGCTTTACTGTAGATACGGCGGCCCTGACCCACACCGAATTTATAGTGTTTGGCGCCTTGATCGTTTGGTTCCTGATTGTGGAGCCGCACGGTCTGGCACGATTGTGGAGCGTGGGTAAGCAAAAGATGCGTATTTGGCCTTTCCCGCATTGAAGTTTGCTGGTGTAGTTTGTTTTTTTGTTGGTGGTTGGTTTCAATATTCAAGGAGACATGTATGACGATTCGTAAGCTCACATTGGCTATCGCCTTGGTGGCTGGCGCTGTTTCGGCCTTGGTGCCCACGGCGTCTTTTGCACAGGCGAAAGAGCAATTTTTCCCTGTTTTGCCTTACCGTTCTGGCGCCTACGCCCCCAATGGCGTGCCATGGGCCAATGGCTTTGTGGACTACCTTAAGCTGATCAATGCCCGCGACGGTGGCATCAACGGCGTGAAGATCAGCTTTGAGGAATGCGATACCGCCTACGCCACCGACCGAGGCGTGGAATGCTATGAGCGCCTTAAAGGCAAAGCCTCGGGCTCAATTTTCCAGCCGCTTTCCACCGGCATCACCTTTGCCTTAACTGAAAAAGCACCGAGTGACAAAAACGCCTTGATTACCGGCGGCTATGGCCGTTCCGAGTCCAGCGATGGCGGCGTTTTCAAATGGAACTTCCCGCTGATGGGCACTTACTGGTCCGGCGCTGACATCTTGATGCAGCACATTACGGCCAAAGAAGGCGGCAATATGAAGGGCAAGAAGATTACGCTGGTGTATCACGACAGCCCGTACGGCAAGGAGCCTATTCCTCTGCTACAAGAGCGCGCCAAGATTCAAGGCTATGACTTGACTTTGCTGCCGGTGACAGCGCCTGGTATTGAGCAAAAGGCGACCTGGCTGCAAATTCGCCAAAACCGCCCGGACTACGTCTTGCTCTGGGGTTGGGGTGTTATGAATTCGGCGGCTTTGAAAGAAGCGGTCGCGACCGGCTACCCGCGCGAAAAAATGTATGGCGTATGGTGGTCTGCTGGCGAACCGGATGTCAAGGACATCGGTGAAGCGGCTAAGGGCTATAGCGGCCTGGTCGCTACCGGAGACGGTGGCGCCGTGATAGATGACATCAAGAAATTCGTGCACAGCAAGGGCCAGGGCACCGGCCCCATAGAAGAAGTTTCTACCGTGCTGTACAACCGTGGCATGGTTAGCGCAGCACTGGGCGTAGAGGCCGTGCGCCGTGCGCAAGAGCGCTTCGGTAAGGGCAAAGTCATGGACGGGGAGCAAATCCGTTGGGGCCTGGAAAACCTGGCCGTCGATGCCAAGCGTCTGAAAGCGCTCAAGCTGGACTCCGTGATGAAACCTATCAGCACGACCTGCGTCGACCATGAAGGCTCACGCTCTGCGCGCGTGCATACCTGGGACGGCAAGAAATGGCAGTACGCATCGGATTGGATTGAGGCCGATACCTCCATCATCAAACCTTTGGTGCGTCAGTATGCAGACAAATACGCGACCGAGAAAAAACTGACCCGCCGTGACGCCAAGGACTGCCAGTCCTGATCGTCTATCGCTAACTAGCACCCAGGCCGCTCCTTGCGAGCGGTCTTGGGAAAGAGCGGCCTCGCGCTCTTTCCCAAGGTTTAACGGGAAATTCCACTATGTCTGAAGCCCCCTCTGTCGTCCTCAATGTCAATGGCATTGAAGTCATTTACAACCATGTGATTCTGGTGCTCAAGGGCGTTTCCTTGCAGGTGCCCCAGGGCGCTATCGTCGCCATTTTGGGCGGTAATGGCGCAGGCAAGACGACCACTTTGCGTGCAGTTTCTAATTTGTTGCAAGGCGAGCGCGGCGCGGTGACCAAAGGCAGTATTGAGCTGCGCGGTGAACGTATCGAAAACCTGACGCCCGCTGATCTGGTGCAGCGCGGCGTCGTGCAGGTGATGGAAGGGCGGCATTGTTTCGCCCATCTGACGATTGAAGAGAATTTGCTCACCGGCGGCTACACGCGCAAGAGCAAGGCGGAAATCGCAGCCAATCTGGAAAAAGTCTATGCCTATTTCCCGCGCCTGAAAACGCGGCGCACCAGCCAGGCGGCGTATACCTCGGGCGGTGAACAGCAGATGTGTGCCATTGGGCGCGCGCTGATGGCCAGCCCGACCATGGTTTTGCTGGACGAGCCGTCCATGGGCCTGGCGCCGCAAATCGTAGAAGAGGTGTTTGAAATCGTCAAAGACTTGAACCAAAAGGAAAAAGTCACTTTTCTCCTGGCGGAGCAAAACACCAATATGGCGCTGCGCTACGCGGACTATGGCTACATCATGGAGTCGGGCCGCGTGGTAATGGATGGACAGGCCAGCGACTTGGCCAATAACGAAGACGTGAAAGAGTTTTATCTTGGCATGGGCGGTGGCGAGCGCAAGAGCTTTAAAGACGTCAAGAGCTACAAGCGCCGCAAGCGCTGGCTGGCTTGAGGTTTCAGAGGTGTCTATGGCTGAACATTACGACGCACTGGAAACCCGCACCCCGCAGGCGCGTGAGGCGGCATGGATGCAGGCCCTGCCTGCGCAAATTGCCCATGCGCAAGTGCATGCACCCGCTTTGGCGCTCAGTCTTGCCGGGGTCAAGGCGGATGAAGTCAACTCGCTTGCTGCATTGGCCCGTTTGCCTGTGGTGCGCAAGCAAGAGCTATTGGAGTTGCAAAAAGCCTCGCGTGCAGGCGGTGGCGATGTGTTCGGCGGATTCAGCGCCCTGGGTTTTGGCGCGCACATGCCCCGCGTCTTCGCCAGCCCCGGCCTCATCTACGAGCCCGAAGGTACGCAGCGCGATTATTGGCGCATGGCACGCGCTATTTTTGCTGCGGGTTTCCGCACGGGAGAGCTGATTCACAACAGCTTTAGCTACCACTTCACGCCGGCGGGCTCGATGATGGAGACCGGTGCCCACGCCCTGGGCTGCACCGTGTTTGCCGGCGGAACCGGCCAAACCGAACAGCAGGTGGGCGCCATGGCCGAGTTGCGGCCGGCGGGCTACATCGGGACGCCCAGTTTTCTAAAAATCATTTTGGAGAAGGCCTTTGACATGGGCGTGGCGCTGCCCAGTGTGCGCAAAGCATTGCTGTCGGGCGAAGCCTTTCCCCCCTCTTTGCGCGACTGGTTGGCCGAGCGCGGTGTGCAGGGCTACCAGTGTTATGCCACTGCCGATGTGGGTTTGATCGCCTATGAAACCGCTGCCCGCGAGGGCTTGGTGCTGGACGAAGGCGTGATCGTCGAGATCGTTCGCCCGGGTACGGGTGATCCGGTGCTTGCAGGCGAGGTGGGTGAAGTAGTGGTCACCAGCTTGAATCGGGCTTACCCCTTAATCCGCTTTGGCACTGGCGACCTGTCTGCGGTGTTGCCGGGCGTCTGCCCCAGCGGGCGCACCAATACGCGTATCCGCGGCTGGATGGGCCGCGCCGACCAGACCACCAAAATTCGCGGCATGTTTGTACATCCCAAGCAGGTGGCAGACATCGTGCGCCGCTTCCCCGAGGTTTTGCGTGCCCGCCTGGTAGTCAGCGGCGCCATGGCCCAGGATGAAATGACGCTGAAAGTTGAAAGCGCCAGCCTCAGCGAGGGCTTGTCAGCCCGCATTAGCGAAGCTATCCGGGATGTGACCAAGCTGCGCGGTAGCGTCGAATTGGCGGCGCCCGGTAGCTTGCCCAATGATGGCAAAGTGATTGAAGACGCCCGAAGCTACGAATAAGCGATGAGGCCATGGGCCTCCTATTTCCGGGGACTTTCTTGGGCGCAGGTCTGCGCTAAAACAAGGCTTTTTAATGCATGGCCTGGTCAATAGGCGCTAGACTCAGGTTTTTACCATTTGGAGACCATGATGAAACGACTTTTATTGGCGGGCTTGGCGCTGCTGAGTTTTGCAGGTTTTGCCCAAACTTACCCTTCTAAACCCATCACCATCGTGGTTCCCTTTGTAGCCGGCGGCCCCACGGATCGGGTCGCCCGTGACTTGGCAGAAGCGATGCGCAAACCTCTGGGCGATGTCAGCATCATTATTGAAAACGTATTAGGCGCGGGTAGTTCTATTGGTTCGAATAAAGTAGCCAAGGCCAATCCCGATGGTTATACGATTTTGCTCAACCATATTGCCATGGCCAGTATGCCTAATTTGCTGCGCAATATGCCGTTCAAAATCGATTCAGATTTCGAGTACCTCGGCATGATCAATGATGTGCCTATGACCGTCATTACCCGCCCCTCTATGCCAGCAAAAAACTTCAAAGAGCTGCGTGATTGGTTAAATGCCAATAAGGGCAAGATTAATTTAGGCAACGCAGGTATTGGCTCCGCTTCGCATTTGTGCGGCCTGATGTTTCAAAATGCCGTGCAGGTTGATATGACCTCCATTCCGTATAAAGGTACTGCGCCAGCGATGACCGATTTGATCGGCGGACAAATCGACCTGATGTGTGACCAAACCACCAATACCTCGGCGCAAATCGAAGCGAAAAAAGTCAATGCCTACGGTGTGACCACGGCCAAGCGCCTGACCACGCCTGCACTCAAGGACATTCCCACGCTCCAGGAAGATGGATTAAAAGGATTTGAGGTCACCATTTGGCATGGCTTGTATGCACCCAAAGGTACACCGCCTGAGGTGGTGACTAAATTGAATACAGCCCTCAAAGCGGCGCTGAAAGACCCCGACTTCATTAAAAAGCAAGAGGCACTGGGCGCAGTCGTTATCAGTGATAAGCGTGTGGAACCGGCCGAGCACAAGAAGTTTGTAGCTGCGGAAATTGCTAAATGGGGCCCGGTGATTGCGGCCGCCAAGGAATATATCGACTAAGAGCTGCCAAGCCCGCCCGCGGGTTGGGTTGCGGCCCCCTTGAGGCGCGATACCTGAAATCGTCTGCGGCTATACGCCCCAGACGATTTCTTTGTTTTCGGCGTGGCAACGCTCCAGCATCCG
>CANKNK010000033.1 GCA_947483455.1 Comamonadaceae bacterium
TCGCTATAGGGGTGCACACTGCTCCAGTGCTGCGCCAAATCCAGACGGCGGCAGACCCAAACCTGGTCGTGCGACTGCACATGGTCCAAAAACCGCTGCAAAGCGGTGATGCGCCCGGGCCGACCCAGCAAACGGCAATGCATGCCAATGCTCATCATCTTGGGTGCGTTGTCGCCTTGCGGGTCGCCTTCGGCATACAGCGCATCAAAGCTGTCTTTCATGTACTGAAAGAAAGGATCGGCGTGTGAATAGCCTTGGGGCAGCGCAAAGCGCATGTCATTGCAGTCCAGGGTGTAGGGCACGATCAACTGCGGCACCACGGTGCCGTCGGTTTTTTGCACCTTCATCCAAAACGGCAAGTCGTCGCCGTAGTAGTCGCTGTCATAGGCAAAGCCGCCGTAGTCCGCTACCAGGCGGCGGGTGCGCGGGCTGTCGCGCCCGGTGTACCAGCCCAAGGGGCGTTCGCCACACAAGTCGCGCAGTATGTCCATGGCCTCGCGCATATGGGCGCGTTCGGTGGCCTCGTCGATGTTTTGGTAATGAATCCACTTCAGGCCATGGCAGGCGATGTCATGGCCCAGCGCCTGAAACGCAGCGCACAACTCGGGGTGTTTTTGTAGCGCGGTGGACACGCCAAATACCGTCAGCGGCAGCTTGCGTTTTTCAAATTCGCGCAGGATGCGCCAGACCCCTGCGCGCGAGCCATATTCGTAAATACCTTCCATGCTGATATGGCGCTCAGGAAAGGCAGCGGGGTTAAACATTTCGGATAAAAACTGTTCGGAACCGGCATCGCCGTGCAAGACGCTGTTTTCACCACCCTCTTCGTAATTGAGGACAAACTGCACGGCCACCCGGGCATTGCCCGGCCAGCGCGGCTGTGGCGGCTTAGCGCCATAGCCGACGAGATCGCGGGGATAGGGGGCCGTCGTGTCGTAATGGGGCATGCATCCGATGGTAGCGGCAAAGCGGGGGCGCCCGCTAGTGTGCAGAGCCCGCAAAGCACTGATTACACTTTCGCCCTATTTGAGGGGAATCGACTATGGGCCTGAGCACCCACGTTTTGGATACCATGCACGGCACGCCCGCAGCGGGTATGCAGGTGCGCTTGTACAGTATGCAGGGCCCCCAGCGCACCCTGGTCAAGGAACTGGTGCTCAACGCCGACGGGCGCAATCCTGATGGTTTGTTGTACGAGCACAGCGCGCTGCGGACTGGCTGTTATCGCCTGGAGTTTGCGGTAGCCGATTACTTCCGCGTGCGGGGCGTGGACTTGCCTGAGCCCCCATTTTTAGACCAAGTGGGCATCGACTTTGGTATCGCCGATGCCAGCGCCCATTACCATGTGCCGCTTTTGGTCAGCCCCTGGAGTTATTCCACCTACCGGGGCTCCTAAGTGCTTGCCGCTGCCGCGCCGCAGGCCTATTTCTGCCCCTCGGTCAGGCTGTCCAATTGAAAGCGTCCGCTCTTGTGCCACAACCAGACCTCGGTGTAGCTGATCTGCCCCATGCGCACCGGCGCCGGGAAAGGCGCGGCTGCACGCACCATGCTTTCAATTTCGGCCATCACCAGCGGTACCTGGTGGGGCGCGCGCGTCCAGCGCAGCGCCAGCACCTCGCCGCGCCGTCCAATATCGAGCTCCAGCACACCCACCGCTTGCAACAGCGGCGGCAGCTTACCGGCAAAGACGCGGTCCGCGTATTTTTGGTACAGATGGGCGGCGGCGTCTTTGCGGAAATCGCGGGGGTTGAGCGCAAGAGAGGTCTTCGCCGGCGGGGCCTCGACCGGCGGCTGCGGGCTTACGGTGATCGGCGGCGGGGCTGCAGGTGGGGCCACGGGCTCGGGTACCGGGGGCGGAACACGGACGGGCGCGGGGACTTCGGGCGGGACGGGCTTGGGCGGCGCGGCGCAGCCGGCCAGCCATACGAGCAGGCACACCAATGGGCCCAGACAAAGCCTTTGCCAGTAAACGCCCGGGCGCATCTGCCACGGAAAATGCAAGGGCTGCATGCCTATCCTTTCTATCGCTGTCTCAGTTGGGCACGCAGGGTGGCGCGCTCTAGGTATGTATGCAAAGCCTGATCATCCGTTTTTTGGACCACCTGGCCCTGTCACCCGCGGTATGGGTCCGGGTGCTGGCGACCCGTGGCTCGGTGCCAAGGGATGCCGGCGCCTGGATGGCGGTTTTCGCCGATGGTACTGTAGGAACCATAGGCGGCGGCCGACTCGAGCAAGACGCCATCGCCCATGCCAAAGTATTGCTCACAGACCCCGGCGCGGCTCGTGGGCAGAGTTATGCCTTGGGCCCCAGCCTGGGCCAATGTTGCGGCGGACATGTGAGCTTGGGCTTTGAGCCGGTAAGCGCGCAGGACCTGGCCCGCTTGCGCCAAGACCTGCAAGCCGAACACCAACCAGTCGCCCTGTTTGGCGGTGGCCATGTGGGCCATGCATTGGTGCAGGTGTTTGCACATTTGCCGCTGGATGTGCACTGGATCGACAGCCGCGACGCCCCCTTCCCCGCTAGCGTCTCGGCCAATGTGCGCTGCGAACACTCGCAGCCCGTGCAAGACGCAGTGGCTACGCTGGCGCCCGGCGCCCGTGTGTTGATCATGAGCTTTAGCCATGCCGAAGACCTGGACATCGTGGCTGCCTGCCTGCTGCGCCAGCGGGCGCGCGCTGACCTGCCCTTTATCGGCCTCATCGGTAGCAAAACCAAATGGGCCACCTTCCGCCAGCGCTTGGAGGCGCGCGGGTTTAGCGCGCAGGAGTTGGCGCATATCACCAGCCCCATCGGCTTGCCCGGACTGCGCGACAAGCGCCCCGAAGTGATTGCGGTCTCGGTGGCGGCGCAGCTAATGGCCCTGCCCGACGGGCCCAGGCCATAAACACGCCGCCGCCCTACCTACAATTTCCCGCACCACCACCACAGTACGCCGCCATGGAAACTTATCTGCTCGAATGGGCCAATCTGCTACTGCGCTGGGCGCATGTGGTGACTGCGGTGGCCTGGATAGGCGCCTCTTTCTACTTTGTTTTTCTGGACAGCAACCTGACGCCCCCCGAGGACGAAGACCTGCGACGCCAGGGCGTCAGCGGCGAACTGTGGGCGGTTCATGGCGGTGGTTTTTACCACCCGGTGAAGTTTGCGGTGCGCCCGCCCGAGCTGCCAAAGCATCTGCATTGGTTTTACTGGGAAAGCTACAGCACCTGGCTGACCGGCTTTGCGCTATTTACTATTTCCTACCTATGGAACGCCAGTAGCTATTTGATCGATACCTCGCGCATGGATTGGTCGCCTGCCGCTGCCGTAGGCGCGGCACTGGGATTTTTGGTGGTGTTTTGGTTGGCCTATGACGCGATATGTCGCCTGTGGGGCCAGCGCCCTGGCGGCGACCGCATCGTAGGCGGCTTGCTGGCCCTGCTCGTTTGCGCAGCAGCCTGGCTGGCCTGCCACTGGTTTGCCGGACGTGCCGCGTTTTTGCTACTGGGCGCGATGCTGGCCACGAGCATGAGCGCCAATGTGTTTTTCTGGATCATCCCCGGTCAGCGAACCGTCATCGCAAGCATTCGTGCGGGCGAGCCGGTCGATCCGATCCACGGCCAGCGCGGCAAGCAGCGCAGCGTGCACAACACCTATTTCACGCTGCCGGTACTGTTTGCCATGCTCAGCACGCACTACAGCTTTACCTACAACCATCCGCAGAACTGGCTGGTGCTGATAGCCATGATGGCAGCAGGGGCGTCCATCCGCCAGTTTTTTGTGCTGCGCCACGGCTACCAACTGGGCCGCAATGCCCATCCCTGGCCCTATGTGGCCGCAGGCCTGGTACTCATAGCCGCCCTGATCGTGGCGATGGCACCGCCCCGCGCTACGGACAGCACGGCGCTATCTGGCAGCAGCGCAGCGGCCCTTGGCGCCGATAGGGGTGCTAGCGTGACCGCAGGTTCTGGCACAGGCACGCCCGCGGGGCCTGGGCAGGCACAGGATAAAGAAAGCATGGCCATTGCTTACGCCCAAATCCAGCCGGTCATCGCCCAGCGCTGCTACGGTTGCCACGGCCAGGCGATGCAAATGAAAAATATCCGACTGGACTCGGCCGCGCTGCTGGCCCAAAACGCCCAGGCGGTATACCAACAAGCAGTGGTCCTCAAAGCCATGCCCATGAATAACGCCACGCGAATAACGGAAGACGAACGCGCGCTGATTAAAAAATGGTTTGAAGCGGGTGCGCTAACCCATTAAGTCCTGCAGAAAACCAATGCCTCAAACCCCTATAAAACTTTGGGGAATTGGGCCAAGTAAGTTGGGTGTCAGCAAATTAAAAAAATAATTGTGAATATCCTGTAAATTAATTCCGAAATACCTAGGGTAAACCCTAGAAAACCCGTGTTGATTAATCGGATATTGCTTCATATACTCTGCCGTCTTTTTCTAGACTGCGCAGTCACCCGCTGCATTTATACCTTCGGAGAATCTCATGTTGCATTCCACTCGCCGCAAGGCCCTTAAATCGATCACAGGATTTGTCGCTGGAGTAGGAGCACCCGCCTTCTACATGAAGAACGCGTCTGCTGCGACATTTCGCAACGACCCGGGCAACAGCAAAACCGTCACCATCGGCCTGACGCTACCTCTGACCGGCGCCTATGCGGACGAAGGTAAAGATGAGTTGCGCGCCTATGAACTGGCCATCAAGCACATCAATGGCGAAGGCGACGGCGGCATGCTCAAAACCATGAAGCCGCTGGTCCTCAAGGGCAACGGTATCTTGGGCAAGAAAGTGGAATATGTGCAGGGCGATACCCAGACCAAAACCGATGTGGCGCGCGGTGTGGCCAAACGGATGATGGAAAAAGACGGTGCCATCATGTGTACCGGCGGTTCTTCTTCCGGCGAAGCCATCGCCATGCAATCACTGGCCCAGGAAATGGGTGTGATTTTCATGAACTGCCTGACGCACTCCAATGACACCACCGGCAAAGACAAGCGCCGCTATGGCTTCCGCCACTTCTTTAACGCCTATATGTCGGGCAAGGCCCTGGGCCCCGTGCTGGGCAAAGAATATGGCAAAGAGCGTATCGCTTACCACCTGACGGCCGACTACACCTGGGGTTGGACGCAGCAAGAATCCATGAAAAACTCAACCGAAGCACTGGGCTGGAAAACCGCCAATGCCGTGAAAACACCTCTGGGCTCTGCCGATTTTTCACAGTACATCACCCCCGTGCTCAATTCGGGCGCGGACGTTTTGATTCTGAACCACTACGGCAAGGACATGATCAACTCGCTCACCCAGGCGGTGCAATTCGGACTGCGCGACAAGATGGCCAACGGCAAGCGCTTTGAAATCGTGGTGCCGCTGTTCTCCGAGCTGATGGCGCAGGGCGCAGGTTCCGCGATCAAAGGCATTTTTGGTACCTCCAACTGGGATTGGGACTTGAAAGACGAGGGCTCCAAGAACTTCACCAAATCTTTTGTCGCTGCCTACAAGGAGCCACCGTCACAGGCCGCCCACACCGCGTATGTGCAAACCCTGCTGTACGCCAACGCCTGCGAAATGGCCGGCACCTTCAACCCCGAAGAAGTGATCAAAAAGCTCGAAGGCTTCAAGTTCGACGGCATGGGCAATGGCCCGACCGAGTACCGCGCTGAAGACCACCAGTGTTTCAAAGACGTGCTGGTGGTGCGCGGCAAGGAAAAGCCAGTGGGCAAGTGGGACCTGATGGACGTGCACCAGATCGTCCCGCGCGCGCAGGTGGAATACAAAGCCGATATCTTCGGCGGCGAGTTGGGACCCTACAAAGTCGCAGTCGTTTAATTCCCCGCTTGCAGGGACTTGGTATCAAGTCCCTGTAAGGGCAGTGGTACCCTGCGGGTTCCCAGTAATTGCAAAATTACGGAACCCGATTCTTTTTTTGAGTGCAGCTAGCGCAGTTGCCAATCACAGGCGAAGCTATGGACGCTATTTTTCTTCAGTTACTCAACGGTCTGGACAAGGGCAGTGCTTATGCGCTGATTGCCTTGGGGCTGACGCTGATTTTCGGCACCTTGGGCGTGGTCAACTTTGCGCATGGCGCATTGTTCATGCTGGGTGGCTTTTGCGCCGTTGGCGTGCAAAAGCTACTCAACCTGTCCACCCAGGTCAAAGACGAGAGCATTCCCGGCCTAGAGATGATGGTGGACGTGCCTTATCTGCAAGTGTGGTTTGGCGACGCCGGGGCACAACTCATCAGCTTTGCGGTGCCTATTTCCGTGATCGTGGCCATCCCCTTGATGCTGCTGGTCGGCGTGATCATGGAGCGCGGCCTGATTCGGCATTTTTACCATCGCACGCATGCAGACCAAATTTTGGTGACCTTTGGCCTGGCCATTGTGCTGCAAGAGCTGATTAAAAGTTTTTTCGGTGCCACCCCTATTCCCGTGCCCGCGCCACAGATGTTGACCGGTAGCGCCAATATTGGCGAATGGCTGGGCATGGGTGCCGGGGTGAGTTACCCCTGGTGGCGCCTGGTGTATTTCTGCTTTTCTACCGCCGTCATTGCCATGGTGTTTGCGTTTTTGCAATTCACCACCTTCGGCATGGTGGTGCGCGCGGGCATGCGGGACCGCGAAACCGTAGGCCTGTTGGGCATCCATATCGAACGCCGCTTCACCATTGTTTTCGGCATCGCCGTGGTGGTGGCCGGTATCGCCGGCGCCATGTACACGCCTATCGTGTCGCCCAATTACCGCATCGGCATGGACTTTTTGGTCTTGTCTTTTGTGGTGGTGGTGGTGGGCGGTATGGGCTCGCTGCCCGGTGCGGTGGCTTCCGGGTTTTTATTGGGCATCTTGCAATCTTTTGCATCGATGAATGAAGTGAAGCAGCTGATTCCCGGCATCGACCAGGTCATTGTGTACTTGGTGGCAGTCGTCATTTTGCTGACCCGGCCGCGTGGTTTGTTGGGCCGCAAAGGCGTGATGGAGGACTGATGATGAATACACAAGCACAACAAGACCGCTGGTTGCTGATCGGCTTCACCCTGGCCCTGCTGGCCGGCCCTATATTGCTCAAACCCTTCGGGGCCGGTTACCCGGATTTGCTACAAAAATTTTGCATCTTCGGAATTTTCGCGGTGGGCTATAACATTTTGTTTGGCCTGACGGGCTACCTGTCCTTTGGCCACGCTGCATTTTTGGGCATTGGCTCCTACACCGCGGTGTGGAGCTTCAAACTGCTGACCATGAACGTGTTACCCGCCATCATTCTGAGCATATTGATGACCGCCCTGTTTGGTCTGGTGATCGGCTACCTCTGCTTGCGCCGCTCAGGCATTTACTTCTCGATTTTGACGCTGGCCTTCGCCCAGATGGCTTACAACCTGGCGTATTCGGTGCTCACACCGATCACCAACGGCGAAACGGGTTTGCAATTGGTCAAAGGCGATCCACATGTTCTGGACCGTTGGTTTGGTGTGCCCGTTGTAGAGGGTATCCCGTCTACCAATTTCTTTGGTATTTCCATGGTGGGATATAGCGGGTTTTATTTCTGTGCGGCCCTGCTGATCATTAGCTTTTATGTCGCGATGCGCCTGACCCGATCGCCCTTTGGTCTGATGCTCAAAGCCATCAAGTCCAATCAGAACCGCCTGAAGTACACCGGAGTCAACACCCGCTCTTACGCCTTGATCGCTTTTGTGATCAGTGGCTGCTACGCCGGTCTGGCCGGCGCCCTGCTGGCGGTGACCGACCCACTGGCGGGCGCTGACCGCATGCACTGGTCTGCCTCTGGCGAAGTGGTGCTGATGACGATCTTGGGTGGCGTGGGCACTTTGTTAGGCCCGGTACTTGGCGCAGGCTTGATCAAGTACCTGGAAAATATTTTCTCCTCCTTCAATGAGCAGATATTGAATGGCGTCTTCGGCTTTCTACCCGATGCTATGCAACACCCGGTGGTCAAGTTCGTGGGCTTGTTTGTAGGCGAAGGATGGGAGCTGACCTTGGGCGTTCTATTCCTGGTGCTGATTATTTTTGTACCTGGAGGTCTGATGCAAGGCTTTCAAAGTCTGCAACGCCGCCTCTTTCCTGCGCAGGCCAAGCCCGCTGCTGATGCGACCCGAGGAGCACACTAATGGCTGCACTTGAAGTCTCCGGTTTGAAGAAAAGTTTTGGCGGTCTCAAAGCCCTGAACGATGTCAACCTGTCCGTGCAATTTGGCACCGTACACGCCATCATCGGACCCAATGGCGCTGGCAAGTCCACTTTGCTCAATGCCTTCGTAGGTCGTTTAATCCCCGACGAAGGCAGTGTCGTCTTCGACGGCATTTCGCTGGTCGGATTGCAACCGCATGAAATCAACCAAGCCGGTGTGGTGCGGGTATTTCAAACGCCAGAAATTTTCGGTGAATTGAGCCTGCTAGACAACGTGCTGATTCCGGCCTTCTCGCACCGCGACGGCGAGTTCAAACTCAACGGCTGGTCGCGCGCTGCCGAACAGGCACATGTGCATGAAGTCGCCAAGCACATGCTCGAAGACGTGGGCCTTTACGGCAAGCGAGGCATGATCGCCAACAGCCTGTCGCGTGGCGACAAGCGCCGTTTAGAGCTGGCGATGTGCCTGGCCCAAGAACCCAAGCTATTGTTGTTGGACGAACCCACTGCCGGTATGTCGCGGGCCGACACCAATAGCACCATCGACCTGCTGCAACGCTTGGGCGACGGCAAAGTCACCAAAATCATCATCGAACACGATATGCACGTGGTCTTCTCGCTGGCCGAAAAAATCAGCGTGATGGCCCAAGGCGCCATCATTGCAGAAGGCGCGCCTGAGGCCATCAAAACCGACCCACGCGTGCAAGAAGCCTACCTCGGAGGAGCGCATCTGTGACCGCACCCAACGCTTATTTCTCGTGCAGCAATATGCACTCCTACTATGGCGAAAGCTATATCGTCCAAGGCGTGGGTTTTCAAATCCAGAAAGGTGAAATCGTCGCCTTGCTCGGGCGCAATGGTGCGGGTAAGACCTCCACCCTGCGCTCGATTGCCCGCCTAGACGCGCCCAAGCTGCAACAGGGCGAAATCTGGCTCGACGGCCAGCCACTGCACACCATGAGTGCCTACCAGGCCTCACGATTGGGCGTGGGCCTGGTGCCCGAAGATCGGCGCATCATCCCCAGTCTGACGGTAGAAGAAAACTTGCAATTGGCCCAAATTGAAAAACCCATCGGTTGGTCCATCGAGCGCATTTACGAACATTTTCCGCGCTTGGCTGAACGGCGCAAACAAGAAGCGGTCACTATGTCCGGTGGCGAACAGCAAATGCTGGCCGTGGCCCGTGCGCTGGCGCGTGATGTCAAACTGCTGCTACTGGACGAGCCCTACGAAGGCTTGGCACCGGTGATCGTGCGCGAAATCGAAAAGATTTTGGAAGAGATCAAAGAACTGGGCTTTACCACCATCATCGTGGAGCAAAACGCGATTGCCGCCTTGCACTTATCCGACCGTGCGCTGATTCTGGACATGGGCGAAGTCGTGTTCGACGGCACTGCGAAGGAAGTGATTGAAAACAGCGAATTGCGCCAGCAGTACTTGGCAATTTGAGGTGGCATTGAGGCAGCCTGGCCTGGTAGCTGCTGTTTTCATCAACGTGTAATCGCGAGGATCGCCGCGACGCGAATTTCGCGCCGAACTTGGGACGGGGCCCGCCCATTTTTCCAATGCGATGCATCTAGGTGTCTCCGGGTGCGCACGCGCCTGCGTCAGCCGGTGCGGGTAATTACGAGCAGCCGGGTATTCCCGGGTAAACCCGCTTGCTGCCCCTGCCGGTCAGCCATAAAGTGGTTTCAGGCCGGGTTGGTCAACCCGGCCGCACAAACACCACCAAGGGAATAATATGAAGCGATACATAAGAAGCCGCGCCCGCCGCATTTGCGTCGGTATGCTGGGCTGGGTAGCAGCCCTCTCCATCGGGTTAGCAAGCGCCCAGGCAACCGATGCCGTCAAAGGGTCCGAGGCCCACATCCGGGCCGTCACCGGCAAAGTAGACGGCGCAATGATTCATGCAAACGCTGCCACGACACGGGACTGGCCTAGCTATGGCCTGGACTATGCCGAGACCCGTTTCAGCCGTTTGAACCAAGTCAACGAGGACACTGTGGGTAAGCTGGGCCTGGCCTGGACCTACAACCTCGAGTCAACACGTGGCGTCGAAGCCACACCGTTAGTGGTCGATGGCATCATGTACGTCACAGCAGCCTGGAGCGTGGTCCACGCGCTTGATGTGCGCACTGGCCAGCGGCTGTGGACCTTCGATCCCCAGGTGCCGCGCGCCATGGGCTACAAGGGCTGCTGCGACGTCGTTAACCGCGGCGTGGCGCTTTACAAGGGCAAGGTTTATGTGGGCGCTTACGATGGTCGCCTGATCGCGCTAGATGCCGCCAGCGGCGCCAAGGTCTGGGAGCA
>CANKNK010000034.1 GCA_947483455.1 Comamonadaceae bacterium
CAAACTCTAACTCTGTGGGGATACCCAGGCCGGCCAGGTCCAGCCCGCGAATACCTCCAAATTCATCGGGCATTGCGCGCCAGGCAGCGCAATTGAACGCCAGATCAGCCAAAGGGTTTCCCAGAGTAGACAACTCCCAGTCGAGTACCGCGATAACGCGCGGCTCGACTGGATGAAACATCAGATTATTGAGCTTGAAGTCGCCGTGCACCAAGGCTCTGACGTTTTCTTCGGGCACATTGTCCGAAAGCCATGCAATCAAGGTGTCAAGTTCGTGATTTTCATGGGTTTTCGAATTCATCCACTGCTGGCGCCAACGAGCCACCTGCCGCTGAAAATAGTTGCCCGTCTTGCCGTAGTCATCCAGGCCCAAAGTACTGGTATTTAGGCTGTGCAATACCGCCATCACGCGCGCCATTTCGAGGTAAATATCACGCCGCTCGGACGGCGCGATACCAGGCAGCGTAGCGTCACCAAAGATTCGCCCATCCAATCGTTCCATCAAGTAAAAGGGGGTGCCCACGATATCCGGCGCAGCGCAATAGAGTACGGTCTTGGGTACTGGTAAATCACTGTGCATTAGCGCAGTCATCACCCGATACTCCCGGTCTATTGCATGCGCTGAAGGCAGTAAGTCCCCGTCGGGTTGACGTCGCAAAACGAAGCGACGGTCATCTATGTCCACGAAGTAGGTAGGATTCGATTGCCCTGCGCCTCCGACCGGAGCTACATGCAAGGACCCAGCCAATCCCTTAACATGGGCATGCAGGTAGCGTTCCAGCGCTAACTGGAATTGATCTGACCTCAAATCACACCTGCACTACGAAGAGCCTCAAAACGCTCAGCGGTGATACCAAGCCATTGCACATAGACTTCGTGGTTATGCTCTCCGATCTGTGGAACCGATCCCTGGGTCCGCGGCGGCGTGCCAGAAAGCTTCATGGGAGAACCGAATACCTCGACATTCACTTTCCCAAAAGGAACTTGCACAAACATTTGGCGTGCCCGCAGATGGGCATCCGCGACCACCTCATCGATGCGCTTAATGGGAGTCAGGGCGATGCGACTCCCCGCCATGGCCTCGAGCTCCGCTTTGGTACGGTGGGCAAACCAACGTTCAAGAATCGGCTTGATCCGTCTTTCATAGATAGCGTCTTCAAACCTCTTGGCCATGGTGTCAATTTCTGGGTCGTCGGCTAAAGCGGGTTCACCAAAAATTTCGCAACTGTCGCGCCAAAGCTTGTCGGTATAGCTGCCAAAGAACACGAAACCATCTTTGCAAGCGTACTGTCCATAAGGTCTTGCAAAAGGATGGTCGTTGCCAAGGGGCTCCGCTACTTTTCCGTCCACCGTATAGTTGACAATAGCGCTCTCGGTCAGCGTAACTACCGAGTCCTGCTGTGAGATATCGACCCGCTGCCCAAGACCACTGCGATCCACATCACGCAATGCGGCCAAGGTGCCAATCGTGGCGTAAAAGGATGCAGCGAGATCGCCCAGAATGCTCCCCACCCGAATCGGCGGAGCGTCCCGCTCCCCGTTCATGGACCACAGCCCACCTGCCGCCTGCGCAGTGCTATCGTAGGAGGGACGTAATGAATGGGGACCTTCATGTCCGAATCCACTGATGCAGGTGTAAATGAGGCGTGGATTTATCGCTTTTAAGGTGTCCCATCCCAGACCCAATTTATCCATGGTGCCCGGCCGAAAGTTTTCTATCAACACATCCGCTTTAGCCGCAAGCTCCAATAGCATGCGTTTACCCTCTGGATGTTTGAGATCCAGACTGATGCCGAGTTTGTGCCGGTTGTATTGCGCAAAATAGCCACTGCCCGCATCGGCACCGTCTGCATCATGTAGCCGGGGTGGGAAACTACGGACATAGTCAGCATCGCTGGGATGCTCAATCTTGATGACAGTAGCCCCGAGGTCTGCCAACATCATGGCGCAATACGGGCCCGCCACCACGCGGGTAATATCCAGAACAAAAATACCTGCCAATGTATCGGTACGTTTCGCTTGCGAAGGGTCACTTGTCATGGTCATATTCGAATCCTTACCAGCCGCCAGAAGTTAGCCATTCATCTACCAGCTCAAGCCGGTCCGATCCCCAGAATTTCTCTTCACCCACGATAAAAAAGGGCGAGCCAAAAACTCCTTTGTCCAGCGAAGCGGCCACGGCATCGCGCAGGTCAGTGCGCGCCTGGTCGCTTTCAATGCCGGCCAGCAATTCTTGTGCGTCTACACCGATAGTGGCCCCAAGCGCCGCCACCTGCTGCGGCGCACTCAGATCAACACCGTCGCGCCAGTAGCTTGAAAAAGCCGCGCGCGCGAATTGCGCTTCCTGGCCCACACGATGCCTGCGCACCCAATAAAACCCACGCGCCGCCGCGCGCGGATCCATCATCGGATCTGTAACCTTACGGCTAAGCTGCAAACCATGCCGCCGCGCATAGCGCGCGGTATCGCGAATGACGTATTCACCCTTTAGCGGCGTATCCAACAGCGGCTTGAGACCCATCGTTTTCATGACCGATACACCCAAAAGCATGCTGTGCCACCGAACTTCCCGCCCATGAAGCGCCGCCAACGCGTCGATTCGCAGGCTTGCAAAGTAACCGTACATCGACAGGAAGTCGAAGTAAAAATCAATTGGTGGGTTGGTGTTCTGCATACTACAGTCGATTAGTGAATGGCTGCGTACATGATCTTTTCTTCATTGGCTTCCGTCGCAGAATACTCTTCAACTACTTTGCCCATGCGTTGCACCAGGATGCGATCCGAGAGGGCCATGATTTCAGGCAAATAGGAGGATATAACCACCACGGCCTTGCCTTCGTCCGCAAGACGATTGATCAGATCGTGGATTTCGGTAATAGCGCCAACATCCACACCTCTTGTGGGTTCGTCAAAAATAATGATTTGCGGGTCTTGCACCAGTGACTTCGCAATTACCACTTTCTGCTGATTTCCACCAGACAGTTCAATCGCCTTAACGTCCTTGCTGATGGCGCGCACATTAAGACGCTTGATCCAATGTTCGCCAACCTCCGCAGCTTCTTTTCTGGAGACTAAAAATCGACTCCCACCCAGCTTAGCCAACAGACCCAAATAGATATTGTCGGCAATGGACTTGGTTTCGAAAAATCCCTCAATTTTGCGGTCTTCGGTGACATAGGCAATGCCATCACGTATGGCAGAGGCAGGCACGAAATAGCGCACAGGCTTGCCATTGAGCAATACCTCGCCACCGTGCATGAAGTCACGCTTGATGATGCCCGCAACCACCTTAAATGTCTCGGTTCGGCCGGAACCCACTAAACCAAATACACCGGTGACCTGGCCTGCAAAAACTGAGAGCGAGTTATTCTTCACCATAGCTGCCATGCGCAGGTTTTGCACGGACAAAACCCGCTTACCTTGACGCCGAACAAAAGTCTTACGTTGTCCGTAAAGCGTCTGCGACAGATCACGGCCTACCATCGCTTGCACAATGCGCTCGCGATCAAACTTGGAGGCCATATCCGTTACGACATGCTTTCCGTCGCGCAAAATCGTAATCCGGTCAGACACTAAAAGTGCCTCCTCCAAGGCGTGGGAAATGAAAATCACCGACACGCCACGCGCTTTGAGTTTAAAGACCAGATCAAAGAAGTATTTCTTTTCCTCAGGCGTCAGGCTTGCGGTGGGTTCGTCAAAGATGATGACTTTTGCTTCATGCAGCACGGCGCGGGCAATTTCAACCATCTGTTTTTTGGCCGCACCAAGCAAGCTAACTTGGGCAGTAGGGTCCACATCGAACTGCAATGATTGCAAAAATTGTTGCGCAGAAATATAGATGCCACGCAGACGGTTGAAAAATTTCTCTTGGCCTAGAAACAGGTTTTGCGCCACCGTCATGGTGGGCACTAAAGCGCTTTCTTGAAACACCATGGCCACGCCCATTTGGAGCGCATCGTTAGGGGTCTGCGGACTAACGACTTCACCGTCCACCAGCATTTGCCCCGAACTCAGTTGCACCACACCGGCCATCACCTTGGTCAGTGTAGATTTTCCCGCCCCGTTTTCACCAATGATTGAATGGATTTCACCTGTTAATAACGTGAAGTCGACGTCCTCAATAGCGGGTATGCCAGCATAGCGCTTGGTGGCCTTGCGCAACTCCAAAATAGGCGTGGAATTCATTGGGTTAACTCCTTTTCGGTTTGGGCGATATCTATGCGCAGCAGACGCTTACTGCCTTTTGACACAACATACAGATATCCACCACATTCAGCGGCTGCGGAGATGCCATGGTTCTTTCCATCAAAGCGGCTGTGCAAGGAATAGCGCACCAAGCCCTGCGCATCAAAGCGCACTACCAATCCATAGGAGCGTGGCGGCGCCCAGGGCTTTACTACGCCCATCATCTTGAGTTGGGCGCCCTGCATGGGCTCTAAAAACGTGTTGCCAGAGTTCAGCGCAGGCGCAATCCAATAAGCCGGGTCGATCTCCGCGATCATGCGCTTTCGGTACGTGGGTTCACGCAACACGAACTCCACCAACTGGGTGCGCAAAATGAAGCAAGTCAACCAGGCGCCACCACCGGTCGCTGGAACGATTCTGGATGGATAACCCGGCAAGTCATCCGTGACCGACACGGGACGCGCACCTGCTTCGATGCCTACCACGTGGTGTTTCCAGCTCTCGCTAACCCATAGTTGGTTGTCGATGGAGCAGACTCCAAATGCGTAGTGCAAATTCTCGGCCAGCAGTTTCCCGTCTCCGGTTTGGGGGTTGAGCTCAAACACGCGCCCCGTTTTGCCCAGACTCATGAGGTCGCGCTTCCACTGCGCGTAGTCCAGCTCGGTTGAACCATCTGTAACCATCAACGCGCCATTGGGGCCAATTGCAATCGCATTGACCGCACAAAGCGCATGGCCGTTGATGACGCGCCAATGCTTGCCGTGGTGTACGCCGCCTTCAATGCGAAGCTCTTTTCCATCGATGGCAAGCGCAAACCCGCCACCTGGCATGCAGGCCAATGCCGTAATCGTGCCCTGTGCCTGTAGCACTTCCTGAAGGCCCTCAGGTAATACCTGCAACACCTTGGCGCCATCCGTCACAAAAACGGCTGCACCATCCGTTGCCAGATCTTCCGGCGCCTCCAGGGTGGCTAACACGCGTGCATCCTCGATATAGCGATTGGACTTTAGCGCGCCATCAAACACCGGCACCGTAATTGACGCACTGCCACGACCCAACTGCCGGTCTATCCATTCAGTAATTGCGGTGATCATGCGGCGTCCTTGGTATTTTTTGCAGCCTTCGCCCAGCGCCATTCGTATTGCGCCCAATTTGGATCAACCCCTTCGAGCTTGAGACGCCCTATGCGGTTATTCATGATTCCACCCAAATAGAGGTGGCCGCGGTGCTCGCGCATGGAGGTGATCATGGGGTGGTTTTCACCTCCTAGGTCCCACATCGTCTCCAAGATTTCACCGGTTTCACTGAACTTCAATACACAGCCCGTGTTGATATTGGGAAATAGCCATTCGTCGCGCGGCACCTGCTTCGCCATCCGGCGACGAAAGCTAGGCATCTTCCAAGCCAGATCCATCGCGGGACATCGCATACCTACCAGTGACATCCAGTAGTGACCATCGGAGGAGTTATTGATGTTGTCCGGAAAGCCTGGCAGATTGTCTAGTACGATTTCGGTAGTGCCAGCCTTTGGCCCCTGGTACCAATGACGTTTAACGGTGCAACCCCAGGTTTCAGCAAATAGAAAACTTTGACCGTCACTTGCGATGCAAACCCCATTAGGGAAAATCAAATTATCAATAACCGTATGGGTCTTCTTGGTATTGGTGTTGTAACAAATGATCCGGCCATTGCCCCGCGCCTCCAATCCATCTGTCGCCCACTCGTGCATTTCGTAGCGCACCGTAGCTTCCGAAAAGAAAATCAAGCCGTCATCGGTGATGTCTAAATCATCGGCTAATCGCAGGCGGCTATCGTCATTGATAGACTTGAAATTTCGATTCGTTTCATCGGTGATTTTTACTACTTCCCGATCAGGCGTCACCATGTACAGGCCCATACCACCTATGCAAACATAAAGGTTGTCCTCTCGGTCAAACGCCATCCCTAAGGGCGTTCCACCGATATGCGCGAAGATCTCCATCTCTTCATAATCGGGCGCCAGGAACCGAATGATGTCGCCGTGCCGCGATCCTGCATACAAATGGTCGTTGCGGTCCAGGATCACATCCTCGGGGCCTTCAATACGTCCCAATCCGATCGGCCGTGCCGGCCGCAGCTTGTCGTTGAGCGCCCATTCGGTACCTGCTTTGGGGTCGCACGATGGTGCGGGCGGCATGCCATGGTAAGTCGGGCTGACATACACTTTGTTTACGATGCGATGCTTGTTTTTAAGCCACCGAATATCCACTACGGCTGCTAACAAAAGAATCGCTGCCAGAACCATACGGTTATAGCCACCGTCTAGGCCAGTAGAGGTCAAGCCATTAACGATTAATAAGACAATGAGCGTGCCTACCAACGCTTTGGCCACGGAACCTTTTCCGCCACCTAGGCTAATTCCCCCAAGTACTGCTGCGGTCAACACCGTAACCTCTAGGCCCACGCCAATATCGCCCCCTGCGGTGGATAAGCGCGATGCAAAAAATACACCGCCTAGGGCCGTCAGCACCCCGCTCGCTACATAGCAACTGGCGACGGTTTTGCGTACGGCAATGCCTGTGTTGTAGGCCGAACGGCGCGATCCCCCGATAGCCGTAATATGCCAGCCAGCGCGCAAACGCGTTATGAATATGTGACCAAATATGGCTACTGCGGCATAGACCCAAACCACTGTAGGCACACCAATCCAGGCCCCCGCGCCAACAAAATCCCAGGTTGCGGAATCAGGCATGCTTCCCGCAATGGCAGTTGCATACTCTGTCGTCAAGATGTCGTACAAAGCGCGATACACAATGAGGGTGATCAAGGTAGTCAAAAATGCGCGCAGGCGAAAGTATCCAATCAACACGCCGTTGACCGCGCCCAGCAAGGCCCCAAAAATCACCGTTATCGCAACCGCGGCAGCGACCGGAAGTTTCAATAGATGCATGCAATACAGCGCACAGAAGTTCGTGAGTGCGAACATAGAGCCCACTGAAAGGTCAATGCCGCCCACAATCATCACCAGCGCCATACCCAACACGATGAATCCAATTTCTCCGGCTTGGCGACCGGTATCAGCCAGATTGGTCGGACCAAAGAAATTGGGCAATATTTGCGAAAGCGCCAAGGCCACCATGAACAGAACCGCAACCGGAATAGCCGTTTCCATCCATCGCTTAGCGAGCAGTTCGCCCAGCATGTGATCTGGCCAATACGTAAAGCGCCAGCGGTTGAGTCTGTCCTCAAAAGTTTCGTGCAGTACAGCCTTTGGGGGAATGCCGCTTGAAGTCTGTGAAGCTGTGTGAATCATGGTGTCGTCTCAACGGGTACCGCTGACCCCTCGCCGAACGGAGCGTCCGGCTCGGGCATCTAAGGCATTTACAAATTGGAAAGTGGGGTAGGCCATCGACCCACCCCGTATGGACCATTAGGACGCTAATTTCCAGCAAGTGCCCTCTACCGAAGCATTGGCCTTGGTGATCGGGATCAAGGTGGTGTAGATGGAGCCTTTGGTGTCTTTCGCTTTACCTGGGTTTTGCAGCAACCACTTAATCATTGCCGCCATATTGCTTGCCTGCGTAGGTACGTCATAGCTAAGGTTCAGATCAAACGATCCGTTTTTCACGGGGTCACAAGCACCTTTTTGCTCGCCGCCGCCTGAAGTTGCAAGAAATACCTTGCCCGTCAAACCGGCTTCTTTAACGGCCGCTGCGGTACCACTGTCCATACCGTCCCAAAAGCCAACAATCCCGCACAGGTCCGGATGCTGCTTGAGCACGGTTTGCGTAATGCCCTTTGCCTTGGCTGCATCCCAATCAGCCGCTTGGCTGGAGACCAGTTGTATTTGCGGATTTTTGCCCAAGGCATTTTCCACACCCTTGAGCTGGTACGCACTTGCGGCCGCCGACAGTGCGCCTTGCACGACAGCGATCTTGTTGGACTTCCCTTTGCAATGCTCGATAACCGCGTTGGTGGCCCTTTCGCCGATCTCCACATAATCGGCACCCACAAAGGCAACCGATGAGTAAGAAGAACGCATATTGACCTGTACGATGCGGATACCCTCGTTTTCAGCACGCTGCAAAAGTTTCGCGTAGGTTTGTACATCGGGGTTATGCACCACGATAACGTCGGGCTTTTCACCGATCAGTGCGGTCAATGCTTGGGCGCCGGCGTTGGTGTTCCAATTGGGATCCCGGGACACAATCTTCACACCCAAGGGCTCGAGCTCTTTCTTCAAGCCAGCCATCCAACCTTGCGCAAGGTCAAAACCCATGGCTACCGGTATATAGCCAACCACCTTCCCCTTTGTCGATTGGGCATAGCCCGCGCGAAAGGGTTCGTCCAAGCCTTTACCCTGGGCCTGCGCGGCCTGAGGGAGAGCGGCTGATAAGGCCAACCCCGCGACGGCCAGTATCTGGCCCATAGTGATGCTCTGCTTCATTGGATTTGTCTCCTAAAGGTACTCCGGGGTTTAGTAATGCGGTCCGGCAGTTTCCCGCATGCGGCTAGATGTCGCCTTGCTGCGCAGTTTCCTCGTTCCGAGGATTAATCAGTGAATCAATAAGGATGGCAAACAGAAGCACGATGCCTTTAACCATGTTCTGCGCCGAATAGGACATATCCAGAATCGTCATGCCGTTGAGCAAGGTACCGATAAGCAAGGTGCCAATAATTACATTGATGACGCCGCCTTTGCCTCCTGAAAGCCCAATACCGCCCAAAACGACAACCAAAATCACGTCGTAAATCAATGTGGAGTTATAGATCCGGGTTGGCATGCTGTTGACCGAAGCGGCCATCACCAAACCGGCAAAAGTCCCGATCAGCGCTGCAATGACGTACTGCAAGACCATCAAGGGCCGGGTTGGAATACCCGTAGTCCGCGCGCCCTGAGGGTTATCGCCGATGGCGTAGATGTAAGCCCCTAATCTTGTGTATCGCAAAAACAGCGCTACGAAAACTGCGACGACGCCAAACATAATGATCGGCATGGGAATACCGCCCAGGGTTCCGCGCCCGACCCATGACAGTTGATCGAGTTCCGTGCTCCACTGCACAATATCCAGCCGAAAGAATGCAATCTGCCCTAGCCCAGCCAGGAACAAACCGGTCGCTAGCGTGGTAAACAAAGAAGGAACTTCGGCATACGCCACGAGCCAGCCATTGACCAGACCAAAGGCCAGGGCAAGCGCCAGCGCTGCGCCCAAAGAAAATGGTATGGAATGCGCGTCTTGCACCAACTGCAGCACCAATCCGGCGGGAACCGCCAGTATGGCGACCATCGAAATGTCGACGCCTCTGCCAATAACGATTATTGCCATACCCAAGCCCAAAATTCCCAGGATGGCGACGTTTTGTAGCAGGCCCAGCATATTTCCGCTGCTCAAAAAACCTCGCAGAAAAATGGAAAAAACCGCGAACATCATCAGGAAAATACCGAAAACTATGGCCTGCTGACTAATGGGAGTTTTCTTTTGTTGATTGCTCATGAGTGGTTTTCCGTTAGGGCGTTGACTGCAGTAGGCAAATGACCGGTAAGCGCTTCGACGGGCGCGTCCATGGGAAGCCCCGCTTTGAGGAATCCGGCACGAAAATCGATCAGGTGTTTGTGCATCCAAGAATAGGATCGGTCTGGATCGCGCGCTTTTAAGGCATTGAGAATTTGCTCATGGGCTTGCACATTGCGCAGTGCCGACTGCGGCAGGGCTTTTTGCAATAAGGTCAAGGCCGGGCGATACAAAAGACTGAAGGGTTCACGCGCCAACATCAGGGAACGATTGCGCGAGGCGCGGGCCACTAAGGCGTGAAACTCGACATCCAAACCCGAGTGAATCTGTGCCGCCATGGCCAGGTCCGCAGTTTCAAGGGTGGCTCGGCAGGCGGCCAAATTAGCCTCCAACTGCGCAAAGTCGGCGTCGTCTATACGCTCAGCTGCAAGGCGTGCCGCGGCAGGCTCGACAACACTCGCCACCTCCCAAAGCTCTTGGAAGGTCACCTGATTCATGATGAGCGAGCGCGCGGCGCGCGGTGCCAGATCGAACAAGCCCGGCAAGGCCACAAACATTTTTTTTCCGCCCCGGCGCTCTACCAAGCCCTCCTGCTCTA